>JAYTNO010000064.1:0-12856 GCA_043748275.1 Flavobacterium sp.
AATACAACCGTTCAAAAATTGACCAAAGATTATTCAGGGTATAAATATTTTGGCGCAAAAGGATTGGTTGTTATGGCAAAAAATTTTTACGGATTGAAAGACAGCTTTCAAGCGACTTATATTTTGGATAGTGTGATTAAAAATTTCACCAATTTTCCAGATGTTGTAGAAGATGCTCAAAAACAATTAGACAGTATCAAACAAGAAGAATCTAAAACGAATTCGTCTATAACCAACTAAAAAATAGTTTTCATTCACAAATTCATTTAAGTTCTAAGTGAAAAAACAAAAACAATATGAAGCAAATACAAAAGATACTAGTAATAGCAATTTTAATCTTCTCGCAAGTGGCTTTAGCCCAAAAGAAGGACGAAAATATCGGAACCGAAGTAGTCAATGTAGTAAAACCCTACACGCCAACTATTTCGGATGCTTTTAAAGTAAAAGAAACACCAGCGCTTGAAGATGAGGATAATACCAAAAAGGAAGTTATAAAATATAATATTTTCTCTTTTCCAGTTGCCTCAACTTTCACACCTTCAAAAGGTAAAGCTGCAGGAGTTGATAAATCAGCGCAAGAGCAATTGTACCATAATTATTTTACAGGTGGTTTGGGTAATTATTTGACACTTTTTGGAGAATTATATATCACACAAGACATTGGTGATAATGATTATGTTGCAGGAATGGTAAAACATTTATCCTCAAAAGGTGGCGTTGATGGTGTTGATTTTAACGACAGTTTTTTTAACTCAGGATTAGATATTACTTATGGTAGTAAACAAAGAGATTTTTCTTGGAATACAGATTTAGGATTTCAAATCCAAAAATACCATTGGTATGGCGTTCCTTTAGATTATAATTTTTCGGCAAACAATCAAGACAAACCTTTTATTCAAGACCGAATTGAAAATGGTCAAGCCTATAAAAACTTTTATATTGGAGGAAAAATCAAGTTTAAAGAAAGTATTTTCAACGAAATCAATATCAAATACAATCACTTTTGGGATAATTCTAATTCGGCCGAAAATAGATTTGTTGTAAAACCCTCTTTTCAATTTGATATACACGATACCACAATCAAAACCAATGTAATTGTAGATTATTTAGGCGGAACATTTGAAAAAGAATATACAGGTTTTACCTCACTAAAATACGGTTTTACCAATTTAGGAATTCATCCTAGCATTGCAATGAAAAAAGATGAATGGGCTTTTAATATTGGTGCTTCAATTTTTTATAACATAGACACAGCCAATAGTGACAATAAATTATTGTTTTACCCACAAGTCAATGCTTCATTGAAAGTGGTTGGCGATATTATGCAATTTTATGCTGGTGCAGAAGGAAGTTTAGAGCAAAATTCTTATGCCGATTTTGTGAACGAAAATCCATTTGTTTCACCAACTTTGAATATACATCCTACAGATAAACAATATGAACTTTTTGCAGGATTAAAAGGAAAATTATCAAATGCTATTAGTTATAATCTAAAAGGTTTTTACACCAACGAAAAATACAAACCTTTGTTTATGAGTACTATTTATAATGAATTAGAATTAGATAAAGAAGCTTACAAATACGGAAATTCTTTTCAAGTAGTCTATGATGATTTGAAAACGGTTGGTTTTTTTGGGGAATTAAAAGCCGATTTTTCTAAAAACATTTCATTTGGTATCAACGGAAGTTTTAATAAATATACCACTTCATCTCAAGCCGAAGCTTGGAATTTGCCAGCTATCAAAATTGGAAGTAATCTAGATGTAAATATTACCAAAAAATGGTATGCTGGTGCAGCTGTTTTTTATGTTGGCGAAAGAAAAGATTTTCAACAAAGCATCAATTATGTTGTCACTCCAGGAATAGATACTCCAATTACAACGTATACAAAAACACAAACATTGAAAGGCTATTTTGACGCCAATGCTCATGTAGGTTTCAAATACAGCGATCGATTTACTGCTTTTTTACGATTGAATAATATAGCCAATCAAGGGTATCAAAAATGGCTCCATTATCCTGT
Source organism: Flavobacterium sp. (assembly GCA_043748275.1). Classification (GTDB taxonomy): domain Bacteria; phylum Bacteroidota; class Bacteroidia; order Flavobacteriales; family Flavobacteriaceae; genus Flavobacterium. The sequence goes on from JAYTNO010000064.1 coordinate 2,024, forward strand.
GCAGTCTTTTCAGGTAATGATTGGAGGAAATTATAAATTTGATTTTTAACCAATACAACCGCAAAGAAAATCAACCTCTTTGCGGTTTCTTTTTTTATGACATTAAAACATAAAATTCTGCATCACCATCAGCAACTTCTTCAAGATAAAATTGATGTTTTTCGCGATATGATTTCAAGCTTGACAATAGATGCTCAAAACGATGCCAAAGGTTCAGCAGGAGACAAACACGAAACGGCTTTGTCGATGATGCATCTTGAGCAAGAAAAACTGAACCAAAAACTAGCTGAAATTTTAGACCAGAAAGCCACACTCGACAAAATAAATCCAGACAATAGTTCTAATAAAATAGCCTTAGGAAGTTTGGTTCAAGCCAACGGAATGTTATTGTATCTCTCTTCTGCATTACCCAAAATCACAATAGATAATAAAACAATTATAGCCGTTTCAACTTATTCTCCTTTAGGAAGTAAATTAATGGGTAACGAAGTTGGTTTTGCCTTTGAAATTAATGGGACACGTTTTTTGGTGGAGAAAATGGAGTAGGGAATTTTCTGTATTAAAAAATTCATATTATTCAATATGTCCTTGATAATTAATGTAAAAAAAATTAAAATAAAGAAGTTGTATCAAAATTTTCAATTTGATTATATTTGTATTTATGAATAAAAATCTTTACATAATTGCAGGCTGCAATGGAGCAGGAAAAACTACAGCATCATTTACGATTTTACCAGAAATTTTAGATTGTAGAGAATTTGTCAATGCTGATGAAATTGCAAAAGGATTATCACCATTTCAACCAGAAAAAGTATCTTTTGAAGCGGGAAGAATAATGCTTCATAGAATAAATGAGCTTTTAAATTTAAATGAAAATTTTGCTTTTGAAACAACTTTAGCGACAAAAAGTTATAAGATAAAAGTAATTGAAGCTAAAAAAAATAATTATACTGTAACTTTACTTTTTTTTTGGCTGCAAAACGTAGATTTAGCAATTGAAAGAGTTAAAACAAGAGTTTTAGAAGGCGGTCATAATATTGAAACTGAAGTAATTCAAAGAAGATATAAAAACGGAATAAAAAATTTATTTGAAATTTATCTTGAAATTGTTGATGAGGTTATGATTTTTGATAATTCTGGAGGAAAACCAGAATTGATAGCCGAAAAAACAAAAGAAAGTGAAATAAATATTTTAAATGAAATGAAATTCAATAAACTAAAAAAACAGTATTATGAAAACTCATAAAAGAACCCAAAACCAAACTAAAATTTTAGAAGGAATGGATAAAGTATATGAAAAATTAATTGAGTTCAAAAAGAAAATGAACAGTGAGTTAATCATTCTCAAGGATAATAAAATTGTTAGAATCAAGCCATAGTTATAAGCTATTATAGCTGTCTCGACTTATTCTCCTTTAGGAAGTAAATTAATGGGTAACGAAGTTGGTTTTGCCTTTGAAATTAATGGGACACGTTTTTTGGTGGAGAAAATGGAGTAGGGGTTATATATTTATCAATGAATATTGATACTAATACTAATATCATTTTTACAATCTCAAACCCAAATTCAATCTATAAAGCATTTTGCTTTATAATTATTATTAAAAATCAATTATTAGTTTCAATTTATAACTAATAATTGATTTTTTGTTTTGTAATTGAATGTAATTGTTCACTTTTGCTTCATCAAATAAAACAAACGAATAAATATAAAGCATATGTGCGGGATTTTAGCCATTATAGGAAAAGGAAAAGACGAACAATTAGTAAAAACACTTTCAAAAAGAATGTCTCATCGTGGTCCAGACGAAAGTGATATTCACGTAACGGAAAACGGTCATATATTAAGTCACGAAAGATTATCAATTATAGATTTACATTCTGGTAGACAACCCATACAAGGTTGCTCAACAGCTTGGATGGTGCATAATGGTGAGATATATAACCATCAAGAATTAAGAGACAGCATCTTAAAACATCATACCTTTAGATCAAAATCAGATTCTGAAGTAATTGTACATTTGTATGAAGAATTTGGTTATGATTTTCTACATTTATTAGATGGTGATTTTGCTTTTGTTGTTATTGATGGTGACGATTTTATTGCTGGACGTGACCCAATGGGAGTAAAGCCTTTATATTATGGACTTGACGAAAGAGGACGTATTTATTTTGCTTCAGAAATGAAACCAATTGCCGACCAATGCAAGACATTTTCAACATTTCCTCCAGGACATTATTATACTCCAAAAGATGGTTTTGTAAAATATTACAAACCAACTTATGAAGATTACACCAAAGCAGATAAAGAGTTAGACTTAGCTTTAATTCGTGAAACATTAACAGAAGCAACCAGAAAAAGATTGATGAGTGATGTGCCAATTGGAGTTTTACTTTCAGGTGGATTAGATTCTTCATTAACTTCTTCAATCGCATCTCGTTTATTGAAAGAAAAAGGAAAAAAACTGCATTCTTTTTCAATAGGATTAGATGACAAAGCTCCAGATGCTGCTGCTGCAAGAAAAGTGGCTGAATTTTTAGACACAGAACATCACGAAATTCACTTCACAATTGAGCAAGGTATCGAAATTCTAGACAAATTAATCTGGCATTTAGAAACCTACGATGTTACCTCGGTAAGAGCAAGTACACCAATGTATTTTTTATCAAAAGCAATTACTGATTTGGGTATCAAAGTGGTACTTTCTGGTGAAGGTGCAGATGAAATTTTTGGAGGTTATTTGTATTTTAGAAATGCTCCATCAACCGAGGATTTTCAAAAAGAAACCATCGAAAGAGTTCAGAAATTATTCACTGCCGATTTATTACGTGCTGATAAATCAACAATGGCACACGGTTTAGAAGCTAGAGTTCCGTTTTTAGACAAAGCTTTCCTAGATATGGCAATGTTGATTAAAGCCGAAGAAAAACAACCTAAAACCTATGAAGGAAAAGAAAAATATATTTTAAGAAAAGCATTCGACACACCAGATAATCCTTATTTGCCGGATGAAGTGTTATGGAGACAAAAAGAACAATTTTCTGATGGAGTTGGCTATAACTGGATTGATCAATTGATAGAATTTTGTTCGTCTCAAGTTTCTGATGAACAATTAGAAGGTGCAGCAATATTATTTCCATATAACACACCAACAACCAAAGAGGCTTATTTTTATAGAACCATTTTTCATAAATATTACCCTCAAGTAAGTGCGGCACAAACCGTTAGAAAATGGATTCCGAAATGGCAAGAAAATCAAGATCCAAGCGGAAGAGCCAATGCAGCTCACGTAAAAGCAGATACTGAAATTGCAAAAACATCAATTCCATCGGTTTAATTGATTGGGTTTAAACATTAGTTTGTATTTTTAAAGCGTTGAAAAATTTTCAACGCTTTTTTTTAATAGTTTCGATTTCAAAATCTATGAGTACAATGCTATCTTTTCAGTTTTATGATTTGCCTTTAAAACATCCATTTACTATTTCGAGATATACAGTAACTATTCAGAAAACAGTTGTAGTTTGTATTTCTGATGGAGAAAATTTTGGTTATGGAGAAGCAACAGTCAACCCTTATTATCATAGTACGGTTGAGAAATTAACGGCTAGTCTTTCAAATGTAAAAGAAAACATCGATTTTAATTTTTCTCTTCATCCAAAAGAAATGTGGGAACAAGTTGCAATTCTTTTAAAAGACGATTATTTTGCTTTATGTGCTGTAGATATGGCGTATTGGGATTTTTATTCTAAGAAAAATAAAAAAACATTACGCAGCTTTTGGTCTGATGAAAAAGCGGTTACTCCAATAACTTCCTACACAATAGGTATTGATACAATTGAAGTTATGCAACAAAAAATACTCGAAATGCCTTGGCCAATTTATAAAATCAAGTTAGGAACCAAAAACGACATTGAGCTTGTTGAACAACTCCGAAAAATCACATCATCAACTTTTAGAATCGATGCCAATTGTGCTTGGACAGCAGTTGAGACTATTGATTATGCTCCAGTTTTAAAAGATTTAAATGTAGAATTTATCGAGCAACCATTGAAAGCAGAAGATATTGAAGGAATGAAAAAAGTAAAAGCCAAATCGGTACTTCCTATAATTGCTGACGAAAGTTGTCAAAAAGAACAAGATGTAGAATTGTGTTCTGAATTGTTTCACGGAATCAATATCAAATTGATGAAATGTGGCGGAATTACTCCAGCATTACGAATGATTGAAAACGCAAAAGAAAAACAACTGCTACTTATGGCTGGATGTATGACAGAATCGACTGTTGGAATTTCGGGATTAGTACAAATAGCGCCGCTTTTAGATTATTTAGATTCAGATGGTGCTTTGCTTTTAAGTACTGATATTGCCATTGGAACATCCTTTGATTATGGCGAAATTGTTTATCCAAAAACCTTCGGAACAGGTGTAAAAATGCTTTCCTAAAAAATCAACAAAATGTTAATAACTTCATCTTTATAAAGGGCATTTTTACTACAATATCATTCCCGTTTTTATATATTTGCCTGTTAGACAAAAATTACATTTTTTAGATTAAAATATATATGAGCGAAGAAATTAAGAAGGACAATTATTCAGCAGATAGTATTCAGGCATTAGAAGGAATGGAGCACGTTAGAATGCGTCCATCGATGTACATTGGAGATGTGGGTGTTAGAGGTTTACACCATTTAGTTTATGAAGTTGTAGACAACTCTATTGATGAGGCAATGGGAGGTCATTGTGATACAATACGAGTTGATATCAATGAAGACGGATCGATTTCTGTTGAAGATAACGGACGTGGAATTCCAGTTGGTATACACAAAAAAGAAGGTGTGTCGGCATTAGAAGTTGTAATGACTAAAATTGGTGCTGGAGGTAAATTTGATAAAGATTCGTATAAAGTTTCTGGAGGTCTTCACGGTGTTGGAGTTTCTGTAGTAAATGCGCTTTCAAATCATTTAAGAGCAACTGTTCATAGTAGTGATGGTAAGGTTTACGAGCAGGAATATGAAAAAGGTAAAGCACTTTATCCTGTAAAACAAATTGGTGAAACAACTAAAAGAGGAACTATTGTAACTTTTTATCCAGATCCAAGTATTTTTACCCAAACTATAGAGTATTCATATGATACTTTATCAGCTCGTATGCGTGAATTGTCTTATTTGAATAAAGGAATTACAATCACTTTTACAGATAAAAGAGAATTAGACAAAGATGGAAATTTTGTTCAAGAAATCTTCCATTCAGATGAAGGATTGAAAGAATACATTCGATATTTAGATGGAAATCGTGAGCCAATTATTGCACACGTTATTTCGATGGATAACGAAAAAGGAGAAATTCCTGTTGAGGTTGCTTTAATTTATAATACCAGTTATACAGAGAATATTTTTTCTTATGTAAACAATATCAATACACACGAAGGAGGAACGCATCTACAAGGTTTTAGAACAGGTTTAACTCGTTCTTTAAAGAAATATGCAGATGCTTCGGGAATGTTAGACAAACTGAAATTCGAAATTGCTGGAGATGATTTCCGTGAAGGATTGACAGCGATTATTTCGGTAAAAGTAGCAGAACCACAATTTGAAGGACAAACAAAAACAAAACTTGGTAATAGAGAAGTTGTTTCGCCAGTAAGTCAAGCGGTAAGTGAAATGATCGAAAATTATTTGGAAGAAAATCCTAATGATGCTCGAATCATTGTTCAAAAAGTAATTTTGGCTGCTCAAGCTCGTCACGCTGCAAAAAAAGCACGTGAAATGGTGCAGCGTAAAACGGTGCTTGGTGGTGGAGGATTGCCTGGAAAATTATCAGATTGCTCAGAACAAGATCCAGCAAAATGCGAAGTTTATCTAGTCGAGGGAGATTCGGCAGGTGGAACTGCAAAACAAGGACGTGATAGAGCATTTCAAGCCATTTTGCCATTGAGAGGTAAAATTTTGAATGTAGAAAAAGCAATGGTTCACAAAGTTTTTGAAAACGAAGAAATCAGAAATATATTTACTGCACTTGGGGTAACTATTGGAACTGCTGACGATAGTAAGGCTTTGAATCTTGAGAAATTACGTTACCATAAAGTAATTATTATGTGTGATGCCGATGTCGATGGAAGTCATATCTCTACCTTAATATTAACCTTCTTTTTCCGTTTTATGAAAGAATTGATTGAAGAAGGACACGTATACATTGCAGCGCCGCCTTTATATTTAGTTAAAAAAGGAAACAAAAAGGAATATGCTTGGAACGATAATCAACGTGATATTGCCAACGAAAAAATGGGAGGAAGCGCAGCAATTCAAAGATATAAAGGTCTTGGAGAGATGAATGCTGAGCAATTGTGGGAAACAACAATGGATCCTAATTTTAGAACTTTACGTCAAGTTACTATTGATAGTTTGGCAGAAGCAGATAGAGTTTTCTCAATGTTAATGGGTGATGAAGTACCACCACGTAGAGAATTTATCGAGAAAAATGCTGTTTACGCAAATATTGATGCCTAAAATTATTTTAAATTTTGAATTCTAAATTTTAAATATAGAGTTCAGGATTTAATTTAAAATTCAAAATTTATAATTTAAAATAATAAAAATGAAAGTTACAATTGTAGGAGCAGGAAATGTTGGAGCAACCTGTGCAGATGTAATTTCTTATAGAGGAATTGCAAGTGAAGTAGTCGTATTAGACATTAAAGAAGGATTTGCCGAAGGAAAAGCAATGGATATTATGCAATGTGCTACTAATACTGGGTTTAATACTCAAGTTACAGGTATTACTAATGACTACTCAAAAACTGCCAATAGTGATGTGGTAGTTATTACATCTGGAATTCCAAGAAAACCAGGAATGACTCGTGAAGAACTAATAGGTATTAATGCAGGAATTGTAAAATCTGTTGTTGATAATGTATTAAAACTTTCTCCAAATACAATTGTAGTGGTGGTTTCAAATCCTATGGATACCATGACTTATTTAGCATTGAAAGCTACAGGATTACCAAAAAACAGAATTATAGGAATGGGTGGTGCATTAGACAGTTCACGTTTCAAATATTATTTATCAAAAGCATTAGACAAACCAGCAAACGATGTTTCGGCAATGGTTATTGGTGGTCACGGAGATACAACAATGATTCCTTTGACCAGATTGGCTTCTTATAACGGAATTCCGGTGTCGGAATTTTTATCTCAAGAACAACTTGATAAAGTGGCTGCTGATACTATGGTTGGTGGTGCTATACTTACGGGTTTATTAGGAACTTCTGCGTGGTATGCACCTGGAGCTTCTGTTGCTTATTTAGTAGATAGTATTTTAAACAATCAAAAGAAAATGATTGCTTGTTCTGTTTTATTAGAAGGAGAATATGGACAATCTGATATTTGTATTGGTGTACCTTGTATAATAGGTAGAAACGGAATTGAGGAAATTGTTGCTATCCATTTAAATGATGCTGAAAAAGCTTTATTTGCTAAAAGTGCAGATGCTGTTCGTGCAATGAATGCTGATTTGAAATCGGTTTTAGCATAAGTAATTCTATAAAATAATAAGAAGACTGCAATTGTGCAGTCTTTTTTTTGAGATTAATCCATAAATAAATTGGTTAATCTTTTTGTAAATTATATATTTGCTCGGTTTAAAAAAATAGGAATGTTTTGAATTTTAAAACAATAGTTATAAAATTCAAAATACTTTATTTTTTTAACATTAAATTAAAGAAAAACAAACAAAAATTAATTAATTATTTGTAATAATGCAGAATAGAGGACTAGTTAAATTTTTCGCAATTTTATTTGCATTGGTAAGTATTTACCAACTTTCTTTCACTTTCGTATCGCATAACGTAGAAAGTGATGCAAAAACATTTGCAAAAGGCAATTCAGAAAAAGAAGTAAAGTATTTAGATTCAATCGGGAAAGAAAAAGTGTTCAATCTTGGTTTTACTGATTTTACTTATAATGAAGTAAAAGACAAAAAAATCAATAAAGGTCTTGACCTTGAAGGAGGAATCAATGTACAACTTCAAATTTCGGTTAAAGACATTATAAAAGGATTGTCAAACAATTCTAAAAATCCTGTTTTTAATCAAGCTTTAGCAAATGCTACAAAAAACAGACAAGGAAATCAAGATTACCTTGATGTGTTTTTTAATGAATTTGAAATTGCTTCAAACGGAACAACAAAATTAGCTTCACCTGATATTTTTGCTAACAAAACATTAGGAGACGAGATTAACTTTAAAATGGCTGATAACGAAGTTAAAAAAGTTATCCGTAGAAAAGTTGATGAATCTATAGAAAGTGCTTTTGAAGTACTTAGAAAACGTATCGATAAATTTGGAGTAACACAACCAAACATTCAAAAAATTGGAGAATCTGGAAGAATCTTGGTAGAACTTCCTGGTGCTAAAGATGTAGATCGTATCAAAAAATTATTGCAAAGTACGGCTCAATTAGAGTTTTGGGAAACGTATAAAATTGATGAAATGGGCAATTTCTTAATGGCTGCCAACAATGCGTTGAAGCTTACTGAGAAATCTGCAATTGAAGTAAAAGAAACAGCAAAAACAGGAATTGATACTTTATTAACTGATAAAACTAAAGATACAGTTGCGCCTAAAAAAGGACAAAATCCTTTATTAGATAAGTTTGTATCTCAGGGTGGTGGTGCAGTTCTTGCAATTGTAGATCCAAAAGATACTTCAGCAATCAACGGTTATTTGAAAAGACAAGACATTAAAGTTTTAATGCCTGCTGACAAACGTTATGCTAAATTTGTTTGGGGAAAACCATCAACAAACATTGATGAAAAAACCAAAAAAGAAGTTACTACTGTTGAGTTATATGCTTTAAAAGGAAATAGAGACAATCAAGCTTCTATGAGTGGTGGAGTTGTAACGGATGCAAAAGACTCTTTTGACCAGTTAGGAAAACCATCAGTAACAATGCAAATGAGTGGAGCTGGTGCAAAAGCTTGGGAAGAATTGACAGGAAAAGCATTCAGTCAAAAAAGCAATATTGCGATAGTATTAGATGATATTGTTTATTCTGCACCTGGAGTAACTAGTGGACCAATTTCTGGAGGTAGATCAGAAATTTCTGGAGTTTTTGATATCACAGAAACAAAAGATTTAGCAAACGTATTAAGAGCAGGAAAATTACCAGCTGCTGCAGAGATAGTGCAATCAGAAGTGGTTGGGCCATCTTTAGGACAAGAAGCTATTGATAATGGTACAAAATCTGCAATTATTGGTTTATTAATTGTAGCGCTTTGGATGGTTGTTTATTATGGTAAAGCGGGTTGGTATGCAAATATTGCTTTATTAGTAAACTTATTGTTCTTATTTGGTATTTTAGCAAGTTTAGGTGCTGTATTAACATTGCCTGGAATTGCTGGTATTGTATTAACAATGGGTACTGCGGTAGACGCCAACATCATTATATACGAAAGGGCAAAAGAAGAACTTCGACATGGTAAAACTCTTGAAGATGCTGTAAAAACATCATTTGGTTGGAAAGGTGCAATGCGCTCAATTGTTGATGCAAACGTTACTCACGTATTGACTGGAGCAGTTTTATTAATTTTCGGAACTGGACCAATTCAAGGATTTGCAACAACATTATTAATAGGTATTGCAACATCATTATTTACTTCTATTTTTATTACAAGAATATTACTTGATTGGAGTATTGCTAGAGGAAATAAATTATCATTTACTACAGGGTTTTCTAAAAATTTCTTTACCAATTTCCATTTTGATTTCTTAGGAATTAAAAAATATACTTACGCATTCTCGCTTATTGTTTGTGTTGTTAGTGTTATTTCGTTAATGACAAATGGATTGAATCAAGGTGTTGATTTTGTAGGAGGAAGAACTTTTCAAGTACGTTTTGAGAAACCAGTTTCAGCAGAAATAGTAAGGTCAGAATTATTGAAAGTTTTTGACGGAAGTGCTGAGGCTAAAATATTTGGTAAAGACAATCAGTTAAAAATAACAACAAAATATAAAGTAAAAGAAGCTGGTAATGAAGCAGACCAAGCAGTAAATAAAATACTTTATGATAATTTGAAAAAACATTTTGACGCCAATATGACTTATGAGAAATTCGTAAATAGTTATGATGGTAAACAATATGGTATTTTGCAAGCTTCAAAAGTAGGACCAACTGTTGCGGATGATATTAAAACCAATTCGTATTGGGCCGTTTTAGGAGCAATGTTAATAGTAGGATTATATTTAGTAATCAGTTTTAGAAAATGGCAATATAGTCTTGGTGCAATTGCAGCTGTTGCTCACGACGTTATTTTTGTATTGGGTATTTATTCATTATTATGGAAATATATGCCATTCGGAATGGAAATTGACCAACACTTTATTGCTGCAATCTTAACGGTTATTGGATACTCTATGAATGATACTGTAATTGTATTTGACAGAGTTCGTGAATACCTTGCTGGTAAAGCAAAAGGAAACTTCAATTCTATTGTAAATCAATCTATTAATTCTACAATGTCAAGAACGATTAATACATCATTAACAATGATATTAGTATTGTTGATTATGTTTATTTTTGGAGGTGAATCAATCAGAGGATTTATCTTTGCAATGTTAATAGGTATTGTTGTAGGAACGTACTCTTCATTATTTATTGCAACTCCAGTTTTGGTTGATACAATTTCAGATGCAGAACATAAGCGAATTGAAGAAGAACATAACAAAGAATAATTATTTCTTTGACTAGTCCTAAATAATCGATACAGATTATTAGACAAAAATAGACAAATTAAACAGCATCAAAAACGTTTTTGATGCTGTTTTTAGTTTTATAGGT
>JAYTNO010000065.1:0-1829 GCA_043748275.1 Flavobacterium sp.
AAATAAACCTCGCTTAAATGTGCTTAAACAAGGTTGTTTTTTATGTTTTTTGTAAATATTAAATTCTTGGAAGGGTTGTGCAACAGCTACCGCTGTTGGCAGTAGTTTTTTTATTCATCGTGATATCCACCATCGTAATATTCACTCATCCTTCTTTCAACTAATTCATCAATATCTACATAATTTTCTGCTTCTATTCCTAAATATTCAACAGGATCTGGATATTCATAATTTGTAAAAACATCACTTAAATTAACTATTTTTAATTGCTGATAACCATCGATTTTTAAACCACAAGAAAAACAAGCTAACTTTGCTGGTAAATACCTAACTTCTTCTTTAAGTTCACCATCTATTATTTTTGCGCTTGAAACAGAAACTTGTTCACCTGTTAATAAAGCTTCGTTCCCACAACAAGGACAATTTGGTTTTAAAGTATGTTTTAAAAATTTTCGTAATTCTTTTTCAGATATTTCTTTTCTTTTTAAAAGTTCTTCTTCGCTTAATTCTGTATAAACTTTTTTGTATGCTTCAATTCTGTCAAATACTATTTTTTTGATTTTTGCATCATCCTCTTGAATCATTATTGAAGCTGCTTTCGCTTCTTGTTCTCCAAATAAATCTACCAAGTTTAAACCTTGATGATTTAAAAGAATATTATTAATTCGGTAATAATCACTTATCCAAATTTTTACCGGGAACTCTTGAAATCCTTTTAAACCGCTATGAAGTTCAGTGTTTCTTTCATTGATTATTAGTGCAGCTTGTTTTTGTTCGGTTTGAGTAAAATCATTTATAATTTCTCCCAATCTATTAATTGAAGTAGTTATTTGTATAGATTTTGGTTGATTTGTAACTTCAAATCCGAAAGCATACAACAAACTTTTGAAATCATTTGAATTAGGAATATCAGCCAATAAAGCTGGATGTATTTTAGCCAACGTACTTCTTATAATAAATTCAAGTGATAATGATAACCAAAATGGATATAGTTCACCTTCTCTTTCTTCATCGTGTGCTCTTTCTATATAAAGTTGCGCTTTTGTAAATAATTCATTGTGACTAAATGCTAAACTCATAATTTAATTATAATAAAATTCAATTCTTTCAATTATTCTTTTTTTGGTTGGGTTATCAATTGATTCTCTAGAATGTAATACTCTCCAATTATCAATTATTAAAAACGATTTTGGTTTCCATTCAATTTCAATTTTAATTGAATTACTTAAAAGTTGTTCCAATTCAACTTTTTTCTTTTTTATAATAGAATCCATTATTACAGGATTATATCTTAACATTTTTTTTCCGTTTATTCTTTCGTTTATTAAAGGTGTTAGTTCTTTAAAACCATTACCATTAATTTCAAAAATAGAATGATAAAATATATTTTGATTTTTCAAAGCTAATTCAAAACCATCTAATAAAAAAGTTTTTGCAACTCCTATTTCATCTGATTTCAATTGCAATATAATAAACCGTGGTGGTGTTTTATTTTGAACTCCATCGTTATGAAACGGAAACGCATTTAATCCATAAATTTTTGATAATGTAATTTTAGAAGAGTTGAATTTATTTGGTGTTAAAGTGTTGTTTTTAATTGTAAAAGTTTGTTTTGTATATCTTTGAAAAGTTAATAGTACTTCATCTAATGAAAAATCTCCATTTCCCAAAAACCATCCATTATTTTCTATTTCATTTATCATTTCTGCGATTTTCGGGTAAAATTACTGCCAACGTCAGACTGTGAAAAAACGTGCACAATCCTTTCCACAAATATACTAAAAAACTTGTATGAAAAATTAAGATTTTGTATATTTAGTGATGCAACA
>JAYTNO010000066.1:0-1826 GCA_043748275.1 Flavobacterium sp.
CCATTTCCGAAGGTTGTTTGAATGGTGTTATGAGAAAGCAAATTCTTGCCTTAGCAAAAAAACAGGAAAACATTGAAGTTATAGAAGCCCCTATTTCTCCTTTTGAATTGCAAAAAGCGGATGAGTTGTTTATTACGAATGTCATTTCTGGAATTCAACCTATCACAAAATATCGCAAAAAAGATTTTACCACCAATTTTTCAAAAAAATTATTGGTAAGTCTAAATGTTTCCTTGCTTAGTTAAGAATAGGATTTTCGGGTGCATTGGACCAAATTAAATAGTCGCCGCCAAGCTCAATGATTTTTTCTTTCCAAAAATCGGTGGCTGGTTTTGAAATAATTTGATCTTTATAAATATTATCCGAGATAATCCATGTTTTTTCTTGAATTTCCGTTTCCAGTTGATCGGAAGTCCAGCCTGTGTAACCCAAGAAAAAGCGAATGTTATCTTTACTAATCGTCTCGTCGTTGATTAGTTTCTTTGTCAATTCAAAATTGCCACCCCAATAAATCCCATTAAAAATTTCAACACTATCCGTTATGAGTTCGGGTATATTATGTATGAAATAAAGATTGTCTTGTTCTACTGGACCTCCATTGTAGATTTCGAAAGTGGCTTCCACATCGGGGACCAAATCATTGACAGTATATTGTAATGGTTTATTCAAAATAAATCCAACCGATCCTTCCGGACTATGTTCGACCAATAATATGATAGATTTATTAAAGGTTACATCTCCAATTGTGGAGGGTTCTGCTATAAGCAAATCCCCTTTCTTTAAATTCACTGTTGACATATGCGCAATTTTTTATTAAAATTACTAAATTTTTCTAAGAAATCCCATTATTACAAATACATATAATAAAAAAACATCCGCCAATGACGAATGTTTTTTGTATACTATAAAATATAAAACTAGTTTACTGCTCCGTCTAAATCAGCACCAGCTTTAAATTTCACTACATTTTTAGCAGCAATTTTAATTGTCTTTCCTGTCTGAGGATTTCTTCCGTCTCTGGCAGCTCTTTTATTTACTGACCATGATCCAAAACCTACTAGAGATACTCTACCACCTTTTTTCAAAGTACCAGCTACATTACCTAAAAATGATTCTAAAGCTAATTTAGCAGCAGCTTTTGTTACTCCTGCATCCGCTGCAATTGCATCGATTAATTCTGATTTGTTCATAATAATAGTTATTAATTGTTGGTTAAACATTACGTTAATAAAACAAATTTAAAAGGAATTCCTTACTATACAAGCATTTTGGGCGTTTTTTCAAAGTTTTGTTGATAACTTGAATTATTTGTTGATAAACCGCCGCTTTTTTGTCGATAATTTTAACAGATGTAGGGTTTAGAGCCTATTCTGCTTGTGCTTGCTCGGTAAAATTGACTCCATTTAAGAGTTCATTTGCATTCATTTTTTTCTTTCCCGAAAATTGCAAACTTAAAATTTGAACAAATCCATCTTTAACTGCCACTTTTAATTCTTTCTTTGAAGCTACAATTTTACCAATAGCATAATTATGTTCTTCAGTACTAATTTTCGATTCATAGATTTTCACATCCCATGCTTCATTTTTATCTTTAAAAACACTCCACGAACATGGGTAAGGCGACAAACCTCGAATTAAGTTGTGGATTTCAGCTGCTGATTTTGTCCAATCAATTTTGCAATTGGCTTTATTAAGCTTGTAAGCCGTCTTTATATCTTCATTTTCTTTCTGAATAGTTGTTTTCGCCTTTCCATTTTCAATTAAGTATAAAGTTTCAATTACAGTTTGGCAACCTAAACTCATTAGTCTCTCGTGTAATGCTCCAG
>JAYTNO010000067.1:0-1822 GCA_043748275.1 Flavobacterium sp.
ATAATGTCTTTCACAACAATATTTTCTGCAGCAGCCGTTCCAGAATTCTGAAAGCGAATCAAATAATGCAAATACTCGCCAATGCGTTCCGGAACAATCGTGTTGCCTTCCAAACACGTTTTATCGTTTGGATCATACGAACCCGAAACAATTTGCGTCAATGCAAAAGTATTGTCGTTTACGGTTTCGTCACCAGAAATTGGGTCGATAGAAGCCGAAAAACTCAAAACATCGCCATTATTCACCGCAGGAATTTCTTGAGGCGAGTTGACATTCAAGGTAAAATTGATGGTTCTACTTTCAAAAGGTAAAAGGTTAGCATAACTCCAACTCAAAGTATTCAACGATTGAGTAGCAAGCGCAGGATTTGCAGCAACAAAATCTAAAACAGCATCATTAAAAGCGAGATTTACATTTCCAGAAAGCACTTGATTGCCTTTGTTTTTGTATGTTAATTGATAGGTGGCATCAAAACCTGGTCGTGGTCGTTGCACTGGCAAAACCGAAACTTCTACATCATTATGAACCCCATTTGGAGTTACGCAGAAATTTTGAGTTTGCGTATTGTTGTTACTATCTGCAATAGTGACCGTTGCAGATGCTGGCGAAACTGTAAAATAAGGATTCTCGAATACTGGAGTAATGATAAAGTTTCCTGATTGGGTGAAGAAAGAATATTTACCAGAAGTATTGGTATAAGTTGCGCCAAATATATTTGATGCATCGTCAATTTTTATTTTACTGTCCGAAAATTTATAATCATTAATGTCACAACCATTGTTGTCATTGTCAAGAGAAAATGTTCCAGTTATAGTGTTGTAATTTCCTCCAGGATTGAAAGAGCAGTAGGAGTTGATTTGAGCATTTGGTACATTAATGTATTGAAAATTAAACTCATCAGAACAAATATATGTAAGATTTGGACAATTTGTAGCACTAAAAGGATAATTTCCCCAAAAAGTAGAAATTCTTGCTCCGTTTTTTATGTTTAAACTCGTCAAATTTGGACTATTAGAAACATCATACAAATAATTTACCTCGTAATTATAAATAATATTACTAAAATCTAAAGAAGTAACTAAATTACCTCCAGCATAAACCTGACTTAATTTAGTTAAATTTGTAGTATCTAAATTAGTTAATTGATTATTAGCACAATATAAAGAATTAAGATTAGATAAATTAGAAACATCGAGATTGGTTAAATGATTTTCACCACAACTCAAATGTAGGAGATTAGTTAAACTGGAAACATCAATTGAAGTTAGTTGATTTGAAGAGCATTCGAGAAACTCGAGAAGGATTGAATTTGATAAATCTAAAGAAGATAACTGATTTCCATAACAAAAAAATTCTTTTAAACTTACCAAATCATTTAAATCTAAACTAGTTAGACTATTAGGATAAATTCTCAAGATTTCAAGGGAACTTAAACCTTCAAGGCTTAAGTTTGTTAATCCATTACCTGAAATCATAATAAATTTTAAATTTTGAAGATTTGATAAATCAAGTGAACTTATTGTAGAATCTGTTACATATAAAGTATTTAGATTTGTTAGACTACTAAAATCAAGTGTTTGCAATGTGCAATAATTAATATAAAGACTTACTAAATTTAGTAAACCATTTAGATTTAAATATGTTACATTCCCTACATAAATTCCAAGAGATATTAAAGATGGCACACCGCTTAAATCGATACTTAAATTGTTAAAATAAAAAAAATCCAAACCCTTAAGATTTGTAAAAAATTCGATGCCAGATAAATCAAAAGTGTCAGTAGAGTCAAACTCAAGAAAATTTATTGCCAAAGCCTCGCTAA
>JAYTNO010000068.1:0-5021 GCA_043748275.1 Flavobacterium sp.
TTTATATAATTTTTTTACTAACCAAAGTTATAATAAACTATTTAAATTTTGTTGTCTATATCAAACAATATTCTAAGTAACTTAAAAAATAGTAAAAAGAAAAAAACTTGCTTCTGTTAAGCAAATAAAATATAATAGATTTATATTAATAAAACTTGAAACTATATTATCTTATGGACGAAAAAACTAACACCAAAAGTACAAGTAAAAAAATAGTAGGAATTGATCTTGGGACAACAAATTCTGTAGTTTCAGTTCTTGAAGGAGCAAACCCAAATGTAATACCTAATTCTGAGGGTAATCGAACAACACCTTCAGTTGTAGCATATACTGAAAATGGTGAAGCATTAGTAGGACAACTAGCCAAACGTCAAAGCGTTGTTAATCCAGAAAATACCTTTTACTCTGTTAAACGATTTATTGGCTGTAAATTTGAAGAAATTGAGAATGAAACAGAGCGTATATCTTATAAGGTAAAAAAAGGCGAAGGAGGAAAAATCAAAATTTATTCTCCAATTTTAAAGAAAGATTTTAGTCCTGAAGAAATTTCAGCGTCTATCCTAAAAAAACTAGTCGTAGATGCTAGTAAATTTTTAAAAGAAAATATTACTCAAGCCATAATAACAGTTCCTGCTTATTTTAACGATTCACAAAGACTTGCTACGAAAGATGCAGGTACTATCGCTGGATTAGATGTTTTAAGAATCTTAAATGAACCCACTGCAGCTGCTTTAGCTTATGGTTTAGAAAAGAAAACCAACGAAATTGTTTTAATCTTCGATTTAGGAGGAGGTACTTTTGATGTTTCTGTTCTTGAAGTAGGAGACGAAGTCTTTGAAGTATTGGCAACTTCGGGAGATACACACTTAGGCGGAGACGATTTTGATCAAATGATTGTAGATTATATTATTCGTGCTTTTCAAAAAAAAGAAGGTATCGATTTATATAAGGAAAAACAATCATTACAAAGAATTATTGAAGCTTCAGAAAGAGCAAAAATTGAACTTTCAACTCTTCAATCTACAAGAATTAGTTTACCTTTTATCCATATGGATCCGAATGTGCAGCCAAAGCATATTGACTTAGAATTTGATCGTTCAAAATTTGAAGAATTAAGCAAAGAACTTTTGCTTAAATGTAAAAAACCAGTTCAAAAAGCTTTGGAAGATGCGAAGTTATCTAAATCAGAAATTGATCAAGTTATTCTAGTAGGAGGATCAACACGTATTCCTGCTGTTCGAAATTTACTAACTGAACTTTTAGGAAAACCTTTAAATGAAACTGTAAATCCTGATGAAGTAGTTGCTATGGGAGCAGCAGTTCAAGCGGGTATTATTGCTGGTGAAATTACAGATCTAATTCTGTTAGACGTAACTCCTCTTTCTTTGGGTGTCGAAACTATTGGAGGTTTAATGACAACTATAATTAACCGAAATGCCTCTATTCCGGTTAAACAATCTGAAGTATTTTCTACAGGATCAGATTTTCAAGACAGTGTAGAAATACATGTTTTACAAGGAGAACGTCCTTTTGCAAAAGATAATAAAAGTTTAGGTATTTTTAAGTTAAAAGGTATTCCGTCAGCTCCCCGAGGAATTCCCAAGATTAATGTAACATTTCAACTTGATGTTAATGGGTTGTTATCTGTATCGGCACGTGAAGAACAGTCTGGGCAAGAACAATCGATTAAAATTGAAGGAGCGTCAACTCTTGCAAGAGATGAAGTTTCAAAAATGATTAAAGAAGCAGAAGAAAATGCAACTTTTGATAAATCACGAAAAGCGTTAGTTAATGTTACTTATGAAATGGATAACTTGTTGGTTAAATCTGACGCTCTTTTTGAAAAATTTCTTCTTGAAACAAGCTCAGAAAACTCATACTTTACTGAGGTTCTAAAAGAAATTCGAACGCTATATAAAACAAACAAATTTAAAAGTATTTCTTCTCAAAAAATTGATAATTTAAAATATGCTCATAATTTGTTAATTGTAAGCTATTTCAAGAAACAGTTAAAAGGAAAAACGAATAACTCAACAGGTAAAAATGGTACTGTAATAGACATTACAGGTTCATAATTTGTTAAGTAAATTTTAACTTTTATAAAAAGTTAATTGTAAAGTCGTTGAATATTTCCGTTCGCATTTTGTTTTTCAAGAAAAAGTGCAGTTCACTAGAGTTCTCGAATGAACTGCACTTTTTGACAATAAAAGTTATTTAAAAATTGTCTGATCCTGAAAAGTGTATCAAAAAATTGGATGGCCTCTAACTATAGATACTGTTAGTATAATTGATATAACTAGCTTTTCATACATTACTCTAAGTTAATTAAAAAAAATTGCTTTAAATACAAAACGACTTTTTGAAAGTAGTAAAAAAGGAGGGAGTGAGATTCGAACTCACGGAACCGGTTAAGTTCATCTGATTTCAAGTCAGACGCGATAGACCACTCTGCCATCCCTCCATGACAAGCATTTATTTTAAAACTTGTTTCTAAATTTAATTTAGAATAGCAATAACCATTATGTTACCATTTAAGAAGGTACAAAGGAAATCATTTATAATAAATCTAAGCATCTTGTGCACGCTCACGCTGTTTTCGAATTAAAATATACTAATAGCAGATAATAGTAGACCCCCTAAATTATATTTTTTAGGATTGACTGATAACTTAAATCTTGAATGTTTCTAACCTTAAGTATACCTTCTATCCTAAAGTTTTATAGCTTTTCACTTAAAGCAATATGACATTGAATTAAGTGAAAAAAAAACGTTTTAGTTATGATTCGTAAGTTTCTGTCCCAGTAAATTTAATAGAGCCTGGATTCGGATTTTTTCCAATAGAAAACTCACGTTTTCCAACAGAAACTCTACCTTCATTTACTTTTTCAGGGAAAACCCCGTCTTTTGGATGGATAAATTGAATTTCACCACTAGGTAATAATCGAAAAACTCTATAATCATTAATTTTAAAGTTTGTTCTAAGTTGTTTTCCTAGAGCAAGACATTGTTCTTTTCTAGCAAAATAAACAAGATTAGGACCTTGTTTCATAATAGCAGCCCCTCCAGTAGGCATTTCAAAAATATTTTCTTCTACTTCAGATTTTTTTCTATCATTTGTCCAAGTCATAACATACTTCTCTTCTGTTTCTGCGGCTTGTAACCAACCCCCTGTACTTCCTCCGAATTGTGGAAAATAAATTGCGTTTGAATCTTCAGCTATACTCATTTCTTTTTTTTTGGTCAATAAAACGTAAAAGCTCCCTAAAATGAGAGCATAAGTAAATTTTTAATCATTCTTCTTCTCTTTCAATAAAAAATACTAAGTCAGTCAAAAGAATTCAATTTTCAATTTGTCTAACAAGCAAGTTTTTTCTAAGTTTTTTAGTTAATCTTTCGAAAACGAAAAATGTAAACTTCACGGTTAGCGGAGAATGGATTCGAACCATTGACCTTCGGGTTATGAGCCCGACGAGCTACCGAGCTGCTCTACCCCGCCATCTTTTGTTTCTTACTTATTATAAGCTATTTTTTTTGCTTTTCAAAGTTAATCTATCTCAAAAAGAAGAAACAGTCCAAGATTCCATGACAAGAGAGTAAAGATTGTTCGGGAAATGCGTTCTAAAATCGGCTTAATTTTTTGAGTACTAATAAGTTTATCGTTTTTTAAAATTGAAAAGGGTTTTTCCCAAATTTGTCCATCGTACCATGATGCTTCTTCATAAAACAAGCGAGGTTCATTAAAATCTTTTTCAATCTGCTTCCAACGAGAAAAAACTAACAGAATAAGAAAAAAAAGAAGGTTTATACTAATTAAGACATTAATTAAAAGCCACTCGAAAAGGTAACGATTATCTGGAAAAGAGGCAAATCGCAAGAAAGAGACTAAAAAAAAGAAAAAGCAAAAAAGAGAAACCAATTTCTTTTCATAATTTTTTTTTGACAGTGTTGTCCAATTAGTTAGTTGATTTTCTTTTAGACCAATATAAGCATTTATTGGTTTTTGATCTTCTGGAACTGGGCAAAGTAAAAAGATTTTGATGTTAGAGTTCATTTCTAAAAGTAGTTTAATAAGCAAATAAAGATTTTCAATTTATAAAAGAGAAAAGAGACTGATTATTTCTTAGAAATCAGTCGTCTTTGTTTTAATTAATAAAAGAACTAATTGAAAAAATAAGCATCCCCAAGTTAAATTTTCTAAAGGATTGGAAACGGAAGTTGAATTACTATTTGCTGTTAATTCTTTGCTGCTTTCATTCTGGTTTAGAATAAAGAAAATTGCAATTAAACTATTAACGAGTAAAATTAAATTTAAAGAACTTGTTATTTGAACCACGGTTAACCTCGTTTAAAACATTGAAGTTTTACTAAAAAAGTAGAGTAAATTGTCATTTCTCAGTTTCACAGAGTGAATCTGTCGTACTGAGAAACGTAGAAAATAAATAAATTATGTGTTTGCTTGTACTTGTAAAAAAACAAAACCTAAACCTAATCCGAAAAGTGTAATTCCAAAACAACAAGCAGCAGTCGCTACGATTTCTCCCATAAATTTTATTTTTTAGTTCTACTAATTAATTTTTGTTTGAAGAGCTTATATGCAATATCTTTTAAAAACCGTTTCTTCCCCAAACAACTAAAGCTAAAGAAAAAGAAAATACTAACATTAGAGAAGCCCAACCTAAACTAAGTACATCTATCATAACTGTGTATAATTTTAAATAAATATGATTTTACTGTGATGTTAACTATTATAATTTTAGAAACCAGATCAATGGAACTTTATAAATTTCAAGTTATTATTCTAAGCTATTCTTCTACCTTAATGGTTATAAATAGGTTGACTAAAGAAAGTCAAGAAAGTAATATTAATACCTTAGAGAACCTATGGATGAAAAAATCCAAACCTAAAAAAAAAATAACAGTAGGAAGTAAAAAATTAATTAATTTTTTACTTTATACTGTTATAATAATTAAGAAAATAATAAAAACAAAGGAATTTTTATGATTACAGAATTAAATATTTA
>JAYTNO010000069.1:0-5006 GCA_043748275.1 Flavobacterium sp.
TAACCCCATAGAGGTGATAAAATTGACGGTTCCGTTCAACCGGAGTTTCATTGTTGGCTTTTCAAGCCCAACGAAACTCTAGCTGTTAGGCGATCGCCCTTATTTTTATTAATTTAGTTTATGTATTTATCAAATTCCAATGAAAATTCTCTTTGAATTTCTGATTCTCCATTGTAAAAAGGAAGTCCAACCAATTTATAATTTGTTGATTGATGAATTACAAATTTATTTTCAATTTCTTTCAAAAAATCTTCTTTCCATTTATCTCCTTCCATATATCCTTGACCTTTTGGCTCTATAAATAATTGATAAACAACCGTTTCTTTACTTGTTTTTTCTTTTAAGAATAGTACAAAATCTGGTTCAAATGCTTTACCATCTTCAAATCGGTATAGTTGAAATGATTTTTCATTACGAAGTAAGTAAACTTCGTCGTATCGTTTTTGCAATTTTGAAACCGCACCTTTAATAAATAATACTAGTTTTTTCTCTTCTGATGTTCCATAGTTTTCTTTATATGCGTACCAACTTTCTTGTGATAAATCTAAATAGTGTTTTTCTAATTTTGGTCGGCTCATTGGATAGCCTGTTTCTGCATCTCCATCGGCTGACAAAGTAAAATTCATTTCTCTATCTTCAAATAGCACTTTTATTGCTTTTGGTGTAAAGACTTTTGAACCTTCGTATTTTATATGCCCTTTTTCAATTTCAGGTTGTAAAGTTTTTAAAATGTGCAAAGCACAATTTAATTTTTCATCTTGTGTTAGTTCAGAGACATTAGTTGTTCGTCCTGTTATTTCAATAAATTGTGAACCTAAATAATCGTTTGATGTAATAAATTCAATTATTGATTTTATATTTGGATAGAATTTTGTTAGGGTTCCAAATGTATAAAAAGGCAATTTTTGCATTGCTTTTTTAATTACCGAAAATCCTAATGATTTTACACTAACTGAATATGGTATTTCTGCTTCTCTAACTAAATGTATTTCTTCGTTTTTTAGTAAAATAGCTTCTGAACTTGTACCTGTTTTAACCTTGTAATTATAAGTTTTGTTTTTTAAATATTCTGGAAATTGTGTTACATCTTCGTTTCTGTGTTTATTTTGTTGATTGATGTAAATAATACCATTTTTATAAAACGAAGTTTCTTTAAAATCGTCTTTTAAAAAGTGTTGTCTTTTAGTTGTATTAATTGGTTTTATACCAATTTTATCTAATGCTTTATTTAATTCCTCAATGTATCGACTATTTGTTTCGCTATGATAATATAATTCCTCACATATACGCATTGCATTATTTAAATTCTCATCGTATTTCCTTTGGTATTTAGGTTGAGTTTCGTCTAATTGAAATGGACAGTATCTTGCACCTCTTCCAATTAATTGAGCTTCACTCATTGTGGTTTTTCCTGGCACACCATTTTTTGCGTCTCGTGTATTATAAAGTCGAACAATGTCAAAAAGGTTTAAGACATCCCAACCCTCATTTAATGCATCAACTGCAAATACTGCTCTTATTGAATTGTTTTGTTCTTCTAATGTATTTATTATTATTTGTGTTTCGCCTTTATCGGTTGTACTATCTACACTTATTGTTTTGTCTTCTGCAAAAGAATCCTTCAATTGAATAATTAAGTTTTCAATTGTTGTGCCGTTTGTTTTAAAAAAATCAAATGCGGTTTTAATAATTCCTCTTTCAGGTGCATTATCTCGGATTTTTTCAATGTCCGTAGGTTTTAGAGTTTCTATTTTATGTAGGAACTCAGCTTTAAATTCGGATGATACTATTTTGTTTTCGTCTCTTTGTTTTGGGATATTTACGCAATTGCTTTTAAACATTACAACTGGTTTTATTAAAACATTATTTTTTGCAAATACTAATAAACGATATTGGCTTAAAATAATTGCTTGTAAAGCTCTTTCAACTCGGCTTAAACTTGCTTGTAAAACATTTACTTCTTTACTATATTTAGCTAAATAAAATTTCTTTAAACTATAATCGTAAAGTAATTTATCATCATATTTTATTGCGATAGCTTCTTGATGCAATTCGGCAGTAGCGGTAAATTCTAATAAAATATTCTCTTTACTACTTCTAAAAATTCGCATCGCAGTTCCTTCCCAACTATCATATTCCTCAAATTCCTTTATGCTCAACTGTTTACCTGCATTACGTAAAGTGTCCACATTCATATGATGTGCTTCATCACTTAACATTACTACATTTCTATTTTCAAAATCTTCAAAAGTTAAAGAATTTTCTCGAGGATTGTTTAATCTACTATGTAAACCTTGAATAGTCGTAAAATGAATATTTATACAGTCATCTTCGGAATTTGAAAAATTCTCAACTTGTTTTAATATTATTACTTTATCTTCAAATTGTATTTGTTGATTAAATAAATATTTACTTGATATTGTATTTAGAAAATTGTCTTTTGTTTTCTCTATTATATTGGAACTATCTACAAAGAATATAAAATTGCGATAACCTTGCTTATATAATTGCAACATACAACCCGCCATTATAAGTGTTTTACCACTTCCTGTAGCCATCTGAAAAAGTAGTTGCGTTGGTTTTACTCTTTTTTTGTAAGTGTTTAAATAAAAATCAAAACGATTGAACGCTTCTTTTTGATAATCTCTTATTTCAAAATTTGGATTTAAATTTTGTGAAATATAATTAGGCAATTCATCATTGAATTGTTCCGTTACATCTTGTAAAGTATCAAAGTCTGTCAGTAATTTAAATGGCATATGTCTTAAAAATTACAATGAATAAAAATTGTTATTCATTTCTTTGTCTGCGTCAGAAACTTTATGTTTCTCATCATTTATTTCAGTTTTATTTACATAAAGTAGATTTTCATCTAAAACCTCAATTAAAAATCGTTGTTGTTCTTCAAAGTTTAATGCTTCAAAACTTTTAATTTCATTGTTAATATTTTCAGGCAAGACTTTATAGCTTATAAATGCTGTTTCTTGCATTTCACGCCATATTTTTAAAAGTTCTTTTGTAGACTTTGCTTCTTGAATTTGATTAATATAGATTTGATTACTTTGCATTAATTCTGCATAAATAAATGAACCACCACTTTTCCAATTATATGCTTTACTTACTCCTGACTGTTCACCTGATAAAACATTTTTTAATCTTTGAACACTATCATTTTGACCGTAATCCATTTGTTCAATACCAATATATCTTCTTTTCATTTTTTGAGCAACAGCACAAGTTGTTCCACTACCTAAATGATAATCTAAAACTATATCATTTTCGTTAGTAGCCATTTCGATAATCCTTGCAAGTAAAACTTCTGGTTTTTTGGCAGTAGGAAAACTTACACCACCTTCATTTTGTGTATTTTGAAAGTCAATGTCAGCCCAAAAATCGCAAAGCAACATTCCTAAATCTTGGGAATATTTTTGATTAAAATATACTTTTTTAATTCCTTGTGAAAGTGGTGTTATTACTTGTCCGTTATAATATAGTCCTTTGGAAATGTTTTTGTCAAAATGTTCATAAACCTTATCTTTTAGTAGACGTGAAGCTTTATCAGCTTCAATGTTTTTATGAGATTGAAGACGGCAAATTGAATTTGCATTTAATAAATAAAATTCTTTAAATAATTTATCATCAATTTTTAAGTCTTCTAATTTTTGATTGGAATTTAAAATCAAATTTTGTTTTAATTTATCAACCAACTTATTTAAAACATATTCGCCATTTTCATTTTTTTCGAGAAATAATGAATAATGATTATCCCAATTATCTCTTTTTGTATATTGAGGATTCAAATTTACTGATATTCCTTTTTTATAAACCAAAATTAAATCTTTTTGCTTTATTATAGTTTTGTCTTTGTGTGCAGTTTTCGTTCCGCTTGGTGTAGATGATTTTACAGCAATAATATTTATGAAATTTGGAATTCCAAAAATTTCATCGCATAAAACTTTTAAATATGCTTCCTCAATATCATCAATATTTAAAAAAATTAAACCATCTTCACGAAGTAATTCTCTAGCAACTTCTAATCTATTTTTCATAAAAGTTAACCAAGTCGAATGATTAAAACTATCATTATATTTGAAACTATCGTTTTTTGTATTGAAAGGTGGATCAATATAAATAAGTTTTATTTGTCCTCTATATTTTTCCTTTAGTGTATATAATGCTAATAAATTATTTCCTTTTATAATTAAGTTGTCCGATTTGCTTATTTTGTTCGGTACAGTTTCTCCGTCTTTGTCAAATCGTTTCCAATTAGTCAATACTTTTGGTGCTTTGAGTACATCAATTTCGTCTGGTGCAAGTGTTGTATTGTAAAAAATTTCGTTGCGTTTTGAATCTTCTTTTGTTTGTCCGCCTTCAAGTATACAATCTTTATGTGGCCAAACTAAAACTACTTCTCTGCTTTCTGTTATATAATGGTCATTGTCTGTACTTAAACCAATTTGGTTTTTGTATTGTGTGTAACTATCAGGCAAAAACTTTTTTGCGTTTACAAATCTTTGAAATGCAACTTTGTCAAAAACCAAAATACCTTCAATGTCTACAAAAAATTGTTTTTTAATATTTGGATGTGTTAAAAGTAATTTTATTAAAGTTGGTTCAAGTTTTAATGCTCTATCGATAATTAAAGCTTTATTTAATTTGTCGTCAATTATTAAAGCTTGGTCAGCTTGTAAAAGTTGTATCAGTTCTTTGTATAAATCTTGCATTTGTAATTTTTACTTTTATAAAGATGCGAAGTTAGTTTTTTTATATTTATTTTCAAGTATGATAAAGTCAAAAAACCATTTTTGAATTTTGGGTGGTGGGTGGGCTTGGCTTATTTTTTTAGTAAAATAATTTAGCGAATTTTGGATAAATGTCAATATTTACGGTGTCGCTCTCGGGTGTCGCCTAACTAGTAAATATACGAAAGTTCTTGCGTTTTTAACATTTTTTTATGTTGGTTGCACTTTCAATTATTTATCAAAAATAGTATTATTTTTTTTTAA
>JAYTNO010000070.1:0-5003 GCA_043748275.1 Flavobacterium sp.
GTCCAAACGTTTTTACGACGACCAAAGAAACCTTTGGCTTGCTTCATTATCTTTTTTCTTCTTGCTCTTTTAGCAACTGAATTTACTGATCTTGGCATAATTTTTTGTGTTTTTTGTAGCAGGCGTCCTGAATTGAATCAAAGGAACTTAATGGCCATACTCCAAGGTTATTAAATAATTTTTAACCTAAAGAATGTTTTAGTCAAAAGATTTAAAGTCAAATGTCAAAAGTCAATGACTTTATGACCTTAAGACTTTTATACTTTCAGACTAATTATATAATTCTTAATTGTTGTTTGATGCTTTTCATATCTGTAGAGTGAACTAGCGCTGAATGTGTCAAAGCTAATTTACGTTTCTTAGATTTTTTAGTCAAGATATGACTTTTGAAAGCATGCTTTCTTTTAATTTTTCCAGAACCAGTAACTTTGAATCGTTTCTTGGCGCTAGATTTGGTTTTCATTTTAGGCATTTTTTCCTAGTGTTTTTAATTTATTCTTACTTACTTATTTTTTATCTAAAGTTAGGTTGTTTAAAGTTTTAATGTCAATTTACGACTTTCGACTTTAAGACTTTCAACTTTAAGACTTATTTCTTTTTCTTCGGAGCAATAAACATAATCATTCTTTTTCCTTCAAGAACGGGCATTGCTTCTACTTTTCCGTATTCTTCAAGATCAGTTGCTAGTCTTAATAATAAGATTTGACCTTGATCTTTATAAATTATTGAACGTCCTTTGAAGAAAACAAATGCTTTTAATTTTGAACCTTCTTTAAGGAACTTTTCAGCATTTTTTCTTTTAAATTCATAATCGTGCTCATCAGTTTGTGGTCCGAAACGAATTTCTTTCACAACAATTTGAGTAGATTTTGCTTTGAGTTCCTTTTCACGCTTTTTCTGCATATAGACGAACTTTTTATAGTCCATTATTTTACATACTGGCGGCTCTGCATTTGGAGAAATCTCAACTAAATCCAACTCAAGTTGGTCAGCAAGTTTCATTGCCTCAGAAGTTTTTATGACTCCTGGTTCTACATTTTCTCCTACAAGGCGTACTTCTGGAACACGAATAAAATTATTTATTCTATGTTCATCTTTTTTTTCTACTCGAGGCTGGTAACCTCTATTGTTTCTAATTGCTATGGCTTATGTATTTTAGTTAAACTTCAAATGTTTTTAATGTTTTGCTTATTTCATCGTTTACAATTTTAGCAAATTCTTCTATTGTAACCGTAATATTACCTTTTCCTTCTTGTCCATGACGACGAACAGAAATAGTACCGTTTTTCTCTTCTTCCTCGCCTACAATCAGCATAAATGGCATTTTTTGAACTTCAGCTTCTCTAATTTTCTTCCCGATTGTTTCATTTCGGTTGTCAATTAGGGCGCGAATTTCGTGATTTTCTAGCAATTCTAAAACTTTTTTAGCATAATTTTCATATTTCTCACTCAAAGACAAGATTATAGCTTGTTCTGGCATGAGCCAAAGTGGGAAATTTCCGGCTGTATGTTCTAGTAAAATAGCTATAAATCGCTCCATTGAACCAAATGGCGCACGATGTATCATTACTGGTCTATGCAATTCGTTATCAGAACCTTTGTAAGTCAAATCAAATCGTTCTGGTAAGTTATAATCTACTTGTATGGTTCCTAATTGCCATTGTCTACCCAAAGCATCTTTGACCATAAAATCTAATTTTGGTCCGTAAAAAGCTGCTTCACCATATTCAACAACAGTATTTAGTCCTTTATCTCGAGCTGCATTGATAATAGCACTTTCTGCTTTTTCCCAATTTTCATCAGAACCAATATATTTATCTCTATTTTCTTGATCTCTCAAAGAAATTTGCGCTGTAAAATTTTCAAATCCTAAAGAACTAAAAACATACAATACCAAATCAATCACTTTTTTGAACTCAGAATCTAGTTGATCTGGTGTACAAAAAATATGTGCATCGTCTTGAGTAAATCCTCTTACACGTGTTAATCCGTGTAATTCCCCACTTTGTTCGTAACGGTAAACGGTTCCGAATTCTGCATATCGCTTTGGCAAATCTTTATACGACCAAGGCTTGGTGTTATAGATTTCACAGTGATGCGGACAATTCATAGGTTTTAATAAAAACTCTTCTCCTTCTGCAGGTGTATGTATGGGCTGAAAACTATCGGCACCATATTTTGCATAATGACCAGAAGTAACATATAATTCTTTCTGACCAATATGAGGAGTCACTACTTGTTCGTAACCCGCTTTTTTCTGTGCTTTTTTCAAAAATTGTTCTAAACGATCACGTAAGGCAGCGCCTCTTGGCAACCACAAAGGTAATCCTTGACCAACTTTTTGAGAAAACGCAAATAAGTCTAATTCTTTTCCTAGTTTTCTGTGATCACGACGTTTTGCTTCTTCAAGTAATTCAAGATACTCTGTTAAATCTTTTTGTTTTGGAAATGAAATTCCATATACACGAGTTAATTGTTTGTTTTTTTCATCTCCACGCCAGTAGGCACCAGCAACACTCATAATTTTCATGGCTTTGATAATTCCGGTATTCGGAATATGCCCACCACGACACAAATCGGTAAAAGTAGCATGATCACAAAAAGTGATTGTACCATCTTCTAGATTTGAAATTAATTCGGTTTTATATTCATTTCCTTTATAAACTTCTAATGCTTCCGCTTTTGAAACCGCACGCATTTTGAACTCATATTTTTCTCTTGATATTTCTAAAACACGATCTTCAATTGCTTTAAAATCAGAATCGGTAATTTTTTGATCTCCAAAATCTACATCATAATAAAAACCATTCTCAATTGCTGGACCAAGTGTAAGTTTTATTCCTGGGAATAATTCTTCTAAAACTTGTGCCATCACGTGAGAAGTAGAATGCCAAAAGGCTTTTTTACCATCTTTGTCATTCCAAGTAAACAATACAAGAGAACCATCGGTGGTTAATTGGGTGCTGGTTTCTATAGTTGTACCATTAAAAGCAGCAGAAATCACGTTTCTAGCCAAACCTTCACTTATACTTTTAGCAACATCCATAGGAGTAATTTCTTTTTCAAACTCCTTAACCGAACCATCAGGTAATGTAATCTTAATCATCATTATTAATTTGTGACCGCAAATATAGTCCATTCGCGATACACTTACAATAGGTTTAACTAGTATTTCAACTTATATTTTACATTCCTTTCTAGTTTTAAATTTACTACTTCGATGAAATAAGGTTTTAATAACACATTTCTAAATACTATCTTTACCCCAATTACAATTTACTTAAAATGAATAAAGTAGTTCTTATTACTGGCGGTTCATCAGGAATTGGGAAATCTATTGGAGAATTTTTATTTCACAAAGGATTTACCGTTTATGGAACAAGTAGAAATCCAGAAAAAGTTATTAATTCTATTTTCCCTTTAATAGAACTTGATGTTAGAAATTCTTCTAGTATTGAAAAAGCGGTTGCAAAAATCATAGCCATTACCGGAAAAATTGATGTTGTAATTAATAATGCTGGAGTTGGAATAACTGGACCACTAGAAGAAATCCCAACTGAAGAAATTAAAAATAATTTTGAAACTAATTTTTTTGGCCCAATTGAAGTAATGAAAGCAGTTTTGCCTCAAATGAGAAAACAAAATTCTGGTTTAATTATCAACATAACATCGATTGCAGGTTATATGGGATTGCCTTATCGCAGTATTTATTCAGCTTCAAAAGGAGCATTAGAGATTATTACTGAATCCTTGCGAATGGAAGTTGCACCTTTTGGCATTCAAATCACCAATGTAGCACCAGGTGATTTTGCAACTAATATTGCTTCAGGAAGGTATCATGCACCAATTATTAAAGGTTCTGCCTATGAAATTCCTTATAGTCAAACTTTAAAAACGATGGATGAACACGTTGATTCTGGAAGCAATCCAAACCAAATGGCCGAAGCAATTTACAGAATCATACAAACACCAAACCCGAAAATTCATTATAAAGTTGGTGCATTTATTCAGAAATTTTCAATAGTATTAAAAAGAATATTGCCTGATAAAGTTTATGAAAGAATGCTAATGAATCATTATAAGTTGTAATTTTGCAACACTTTGAAAAAACACATTTAAACACTTATAAATTATAATTTATGAAATTTTTTATAGACACAGCCAACCTAAACGATATTAAAGAAGCACAATCACTTGGAGTTCTTGATGGTGTAACTACAAACCCATCATTGATGGCAAAAGAAGGCATCTCAGGAAAAAATAACATCTTAAAACATTACGTTGATATTTGTAATATTGTTGATGGAGATGTAAGTGCAGAAGTAATTGCTACTGATTATGAAGGAATGATTCGCGAAGGTGAAGAATTGAGTGAATTACACGAACAAATTGTGGTAAAATTACCAATGACAAAAGAAGGTGTAAAAGCGTGTAAATATTTTTCAGACAAAGGAATTCGTACCAATGTAACGTTGGTTTTTTCAGCTGGACAAGCATTATTAGCTGCTAAAGCTGGTGCAACTTATGTCTCTCCTTTTATTGGTCGTCTGGATGATATTTCGACAGATGGATTGGTTTTGATTGAAGAAATCAGATTGATTTATGATAATTATGGATTTGAAACTGAAATTCTTGCAGCATCAGTTCGTAATACTATGCATATTATTAATTGTGCAAAATTAGGTGCTGATGTAATGACCGGACCACTTTCTGCCATTTTAGGATTGTTAAAACACCCTTTGACTGATATTGGTTTGGCTCAATTTTTAGCAGACTATGCTAAAGGAAATAAATAATTTTTTTTAGATTTTATTTCAACCTATAGAATAAAAAAACCTCTTCGTTTCCGAAGAGGTTTTTTATTTGATAAGTTGTCTTGTCCTGAAATAGCGATACACAAATTTGATCGTTATGGAAAACACCCAAGTAAGTCGCTATGTAAAGCGCACCCAGAAAGATTATTCAATGTCTTTTAAATTACAAGTTGTTCAAGAAATTGAGCA
>JAYTNO010000071.1:0-4989 GCA_043748275.1 Flavobacterium sp.
AAAAAATAATTAATAAGAAACAATATAAAGGATTATGTCGTCTCACTACGAAGCACCCATTAGAAAACCTTTAGTTATAGGTGATAAATCTTATCACGACGTAACAGTAGATGTAGCTGCACCTGTTGAAGGTAAAGCAAACAAACAATGGTGGACAGTATTTTTAATTGCATTAGCCGCTTTCCTTTGGGGATTAGGTTGCATCATTTACACCGTTTCTACCGGAATTGGTACTTGGGGTTTAAATAAAACAGTTGGTTGGGCCTGGGATATTACTAACTTCGTTTGGTGGGTTGGTATTGGTCACGCAGGAACTTTAATTTCTGCAGTACTTTTATTATTCCGTCAAAGATGGAGAATGGCAATTAACCGTTCTGCAGAAGCAATGACCATCTTTTCGGTTATTCAAGCTGGATTATTTCCAATTATTCACATGGGTCGTCCATGGTTAGCTTATTGGGTTTTACCTATACCTAATCAATTTGGTTCATTATGGGTAAACTTTAATTCGCCTTTACTTTGGGATGTATTTGCAATATCAACATATCTTTCAGTATCATTAGTGTTTTGGTGGACAGGTTTACTTCCTGATTTTGCAATGATTCGTGATAGAGCGGTAAATCCATTTACAAAAAAAATATATACAATTTTGAGTTTTGGATGGAGTGGTAGAGCAAAAGACTGGCAACGTTTTGAAGAAGTATCTTTAGTATTAGCAGGTTTAGCTACGCCATTAGTTCTTTCTGTACATACTATTGTATCTTTTGACTTTGCTACATCAGTAATACCAGGATGGCATACCACAATTTTCCCTCCATATTTTGTTGCTGGAGCTGTATTCTCTGGATTTGCAATGGTAAACACTTTGCTTATTATTATGAGAAAAGTTTCTAATCTTGAAGCTTATATTACTATTCAACACATCGAATTGATGAATATTGTAATTATGATTACAGGTTCTATAGTTGGTGTTGCTTATATTACTGAGTTATTTGTAGCTTGGTACTCAGGTGTAGAATATGAACAATATGCTTTCTTAAATAGAGCAACTGGTCCATACTGGTGGGCATATTGGTCAATGATGACTTGTAATGTTTTTTCTCCACAGTTTATGTGGTTTAAAAAATTACGAACAAGTATCATGTTCTCATTTATTATTTCAATAGTTGTAAATATTGGAATGTGGTTCGAACGATTTGTAATTATCGTTACTTCATTGCATAGAGATTACTTGCCATCTTCTTGGACCATGTTTTCTCCAACATTTGTAGACATAGGTATATTTATAGGAACAATTGGTTTCTTCTTTGTTTTGTTTTTGTTATACGCACGTTCATTCCCAGTAATTGCGCAAGCAGAGGTGAAAACAATTTTGAAAACATCGGGAGAATTTTATAAAAAACGTAGAGAAGAAAATAAAGATTCACATCATGAGTAGTAATAAAGTTATTTACGCCATTTATAATGACGATGATGTATTGATGGATGCAGTTAAAAAAACGCGTGCAGCACATCATCATATAGAAGAAGTTTTTACTCCTTTTCCGGTACACGGATTGGATAAAGCAATGGGTATTGCACCAACAAGATTAGCAATTTGTGCATTTATCTATGGATGTATTGGTTTGACGGTAGCAATCACAATGATGAATTATATAATGATTCAAGATTGGCCACAGGATATTGGAGGTAAACCAAGTTTTAGTTATATTCAAAATATGCCTGCTTTTGTACCAGTAATGTTTGAGATGACTGTATTTTTTGCAGCTCACTTAATGGTGATTACATTTTATATGAGAAGTAGATTATGGCCGTTTAAAGCAGCAGAAAATCCAGATGTTCGTACAACAGATGATCATTTTTTAATGGAAGTTGCCATAAACAATAACGAAGAAGAATTAGTTTCTTTCTTTGAAAAAACAGGAGCAGTAGAAGTAAAAGTAATTGAAAAGCATTAATAGTAATATGAAAAGCGTATATAAAATATCACTTTTAGTTTGTATTTCTATTTTAGTTTCGTCTTGTCATAACAATTCGAAACCAAATTATCAATACATGCCTAATATGTATGAGGCTGTAAGTTATGAAACTTATTCTCAATCGAGTGCTTTCAAGAATGGTAAGGAAGGTCAATTACCTGTAAAAGGAACAATCAAAAGAGGTATGGTTCCTTATGATTATCCTAATACAACCGCAGGTTATGATGCTGCAAAAGCAAATTTAAAATCACCTCTTGATTCTACATCAGTAGACTTGGAAAAAGGAAAAGAATTATTTGAAATTTATTGTGCAATTTGTCATGGAAATGCTGGAGATGGTAAAGGCAAATTAGTAAAACAACAAAAATTCCTTGGTGTTCCAAGTTATAAAGATAGAGTGATTACAGCAGGAAGTATTTTTCACGTTCAAACTTATGGTTTAAATTCTATGGGTTCTTATGCAAATCAATTAAATCAACATGAACGTTGGTTGGTTGCGTCATATGTGTTAAAACTTAAAAGCGAATTATAATTGTAGAACAAACTGATCTTAATAGATATGTACACATTTTCAAGTAAATTAAAAACATTCTCTTTTATCCTTATGATTCTTGGTATTCTTGGGATAGGGTATGGATTTTTAACTGCGCCAAAAAATATTCAAGATGTAGAAAAAATTCTTGCCGCTGATGCTCATGGTAGTCATCATTCAGGTTCAGAAGCTACACATGAATCAAAACCAGAATCACATCATGAGGTTGCTGCTACTGAAGCAAACAAAATTGAAGAAACTTCTCCTAAAGAAACTATTATAGTTGATACATTAGTATCAAAGGATTCTACAAAATTAGCTATTACACCGGTTGAAGAAGTTAATAAGCCAATAGTTAAAGTTAAAAAGCACGAAGTTGTTGATGAACACGCTGAACATGAAGCACATTTAGAGCATGTATTACATCAATTACAAAATAAACCTTGGTCTGCTTTATATGTAGCTTGTATTTTCTTTATGTTGATATCATTAGGCGTATTAGCTTTTTATGCTATTCAACAAGTTGCACAAGCAGGTTGGTCTCCAGTATTATTTAGAGTAATGCAAGGAATTACAGCTTATTTGCCAGTTGGATCAGTAATATTCTTTATTCTTTTACTTTTATGCGGAATGCATTTCAATCATATTTTTATATGGATGGATGCTGATATAGTAGCACATGACAAACTTATTCAAAATAAATCTGGATATTTAAATTTCCCATTTTGGATTATTAGAGCTGCTATATTTTTAACTGGATGGAATTTATATAGATATTTCTCTAGAAAAAATTGTTTAGCTCAAGATGAATCTAATGATAATAGTTTCTATAAAAAGAATTTTAATATCTCAGCAATGTTTTTAGTATTCTTTATTGTAACAGAATCTATAATGTCTTGGGATTTGATAATGTCAGTTGATCCACACTGGTTCAGTACATTATTTGGATGGTATGTTTTCGCAAGTTTCTTTGTAAGTGGTATCACAACAATATGTATGGTAACACTATATTTAAAATCAAAAGGGTATCTTGAAAATGTAAATACAAGTCACATACATGATTTAGCTAAATTTATGTTTGGTATAAGTGTATTCTGGACTTATTTATGGTTCTCACAATTTATGTTGATTTGGTATGCAAACATTCCAGAAGAAGTAACCTATTTTGTAACTAGAATAGAATTATATAATTTGCCATTCTTCGGAGCTGTTGTTATGAATTTTATTTTCCCTATATTAATCTTAATAAACACAGATTTCAAAAGAATCACTTGGGTATTGGTAATGGCAGGAACTGTTATTCTATTAGGACATTATGTGGATTTCTTCAATATGATTATGCCGGCAACAGTTGGAGATCAATGGTTTATTGGGGTCTCTGAAATCAGCTCATTATTATTCTTCCTTGGATTATTCATATTTGTAATTTTTACAGCAATGACTAAAGTACCTCTTTTACCAAAAAGAAATCCTTTCATAGAAGAGAGTAAACATTTTCATTATTAATATTTAAAGTAAAAACAGATGACAAGTTTGTTGGTAATTATAGTTTTAGTTTTATTAACAATTGCATTATGGCAATTAACTAAAATATTTGATTTAACTCAAGTCGGTTCAGATACTAATCACACTCAAGTAGCTGACGATAATGACAATAATACGCAAGGATATTTAATGTTTGGCTTTTTAGCATTCATTTATATATTTACAATTTATGGATTAATTAAATGGGGAGGTTTAGTACTTCATACACCAGCTTCAGCTCACGGCGGAGAATTAGATAATTTAATGAATATTACATGGGTAGTGATTTTCTTTGTTCAAACGATTACTCAAGCGTTACTTTACTATTTTGCATTTAAGTATAGAGGTAAAAAAGAACAAAAAGCATTATATTTTGCTGATAATAATAGATTAGAATTTATCTGGAGTGTTATTCCAGCTGTAGTTTTGGCGGGATTAATCCTTTACGGACTATATGCTTGGACAAATATAATGTTCATTGATGAAGATGAAAACACAGTAGATATTGAAATATATGCACAACAATTTAATTGGACTGCACGCTATTCTGGAGAAGACAATATTCTAGGAAAAGCAAATGTTAGATACATTGAAGGAGTAAATACTTTAGGTGTAGATTTAACAGATCAATACTCTCAAGATGATAAAGTTGTAAAGGAATTACATTTGCCTTTAGGAAAAAAAATACATTTTAAGATGCGTTCTCAAGATGTTTTACATTCGGCTTTCTTTCCTCACTTTAGGGCACAAATGAATTGTGTTCCGGGTATGGTAACTGAATTTGCGTTTGAACCAATTTATACAACTGCACAATACAGAGAATTACCATTTATGCAAGAAAAAGTAGCTAATATTAATGCTATAAGAGCTAAAAAAAGTATAGAATTAGTTGCAAAAGGTGAACCTGCTTTAGACCCATATACTTTTGATTATTTGTTATTGTGTAACAAAATT
>JAYTNO010000072.1:0-1807 GCA_043748275.1 Flavobacterium sp.
TCGTTAGGTGAATTTGAACAAGGCCGACCATTGATAGAGAAAATTCGATTAGAATTTCCGGATGCTTTTTTACTTCTCACTTTTTTTTCTCCATCAGGATTTGAAATAAGGAAAAATTATTTGGGAGTAGATTTTGTGAGTTATTTACCTCTTGATACTCGTAAAAACTCAAAACTGTTTTTAGATATCCTAAATCCTAATCAAACTTTTTTTATCAAATACGAATTTTGGTTTTATTTTATTGATGAACTAAAGAAAAGAGGGAAAAGCGTTTATATAGTTTCGGCAAATTTTAGACCCAATCAATTATTTTTTAAATGGTATGGAACTTTTTTTCGAAAAATAATACAAAAAATTACTCACATTTTCGTTCAAGATTTAAATTCCATCCGACTCCTTCAATCTATTCAGGTTAAAAATGCATCAGTTTCAGGAGACACTCGATTTGACAGAGTTGTAGAGATTAGCAAGTCGACGAACCAGTCAGAAAAGCTTTTGCTTTTTAAGGGTGATAATAAATTACTAATTGCAGGCAGTACGTGGAGCGAAGACGAAGATCTAATTGTACAAACTTATTTTAATGAAAAGCACGTTGGTTATAAAATTGTAATTGCGCCACATGAAATAAATGAAGAGCATCTAAAGAATATAGAGTCTAGAATTAGCACGTTGAGCAAAAAGAAAAATTGTTTCAGATTTACAGAGAAGGAGGCAGATTCCACTTTAGGCATTATGATTCTCGATACAATCG
The DNA here is from genome assembly GCA_043748275.1 of Flavobacterium sp. Classification (GTDB taxonomy): domain Bacteria; phylum Bacteroidota; class Bacteroidia; order Flavobacteriales; family Flavobacteriaceae; genus Flavobacterium. The sequence goes on from JAYTNO010000072.1 coordinate 752, forward strand.
GACAATTGTCATCGGTTTATGGGTATGCAGACATTACGTATATAGGTGGAGGATTTGGGAAAGGAATACATAACATTTTAGAGCCTGCAGCTTATGGCAAGCCAGTGATTTTCGGCCCCAATTATTATAAATTCCGTGAAGCAACAGAATTGGTAAAACTTGGAGCAGCATTTTCAATCATCGATCAAAAAGAATATAGTTCAGTACTTAATTCACTTATGAATGATCCAGACAGGAGAATCATGGCCGGAAGAGAATCTAAAAAGTATATTTCAAATAACATTGGGGCGACACAAATAATTTTTTCCTTTGTTTATAATAGAAAATAGAAATACAATAGTTTGAAAAGTAATTGTATAATTACCTTTACTCAACTTTAGTATGATGAAAACAATTGCACTGATAGTACTTATAATTTTGAATGCAGAATTAAGTTTCACACAGGATACTAAATTGCTGTTTACTAATTCAGGTACCATAACATTTCGATCTGAGTCGCAGCAAGAATTAATTAATTCCACCTCTGAAGATATGCGAGGGTTAATTGATCCTATTCACAAGACGTTTGCTTTTAAAGTAGCAATAAGAACCTTCAAAGGCTTTAACAGTGCTCTTCAACAAGAACATTTCAATGAAAAATTTTTAGAGTCAGACAAATATCCAGAAGCTTCATTTATTGGAAAGATTATAGAAGATTTGGATTTCAAAACGGATGGCAATTATGAAATCAGGGCTAAAGGTAAATTATGGATACATGGTAAAGAAGAAGAGCGTATCATAAAATCAAAAATTCAGATCAACAAGGGGAAGCTTATAATTGAATCACATTTTTCTGTTTTGCTTTCCGATTTTAATATCAAAGTTCCAAAAGTAGTACATGAAAAGGTGGCAAGTGAAATAAACGTTGAAATAAAAGCAGTGATGCAAAGAAAATCGGATAATTAATGTCAGTACAAAGAACATTTAGCTTACTAATTATTTGTGTTTTGCTTTTCATTGGCAAATCACAAGGGCAAAATCTTTATTCAAAATCGTTTGATATCCGAACAGAAACAT
>JAYTNO010000073.1:0-1800 GCA_043748275.1 Flavobacterium sp.
TTCTGATTTTTCAATTTTCCCATTCATGACTAGCCGCCCCAATCGACAAAAAGATCGATCATGCGAACTTCGTAATTCTGATCAATAATCTGATCCAACGATTCAATTCAGGAAATAAAATGCTCTGAGTTCTGTTTTTTCCTTGTATAAATTGCATGAAGTAAATATAACCCACTTACACTTTTGTACTGCAATTTACCAGGAAAGTAATGCACAATTTGTTGTGAGTTTTTAGACAGTTTGATGAACGTTTTGCGTGTTTGTGCTGTAGCGGACTAGAAGCACTTTCCTGTCCGTTTAGCACAAAGTTTTTTAAATGCACTGACCTTCTATTTACCACTTCATCTGCTATTGCACATACACGCTGTTAGCTGTTCGTTGTTTTTCCAAGTAGCTTCAATATTCTTTTTAATCAATTGTCGAAATATAAATATCTACTTCTGCATTACTCCAATCCTGACTTCTTTCATCATACACTTCAAAATCAAATCCAAACTTTCGTTTTGTGTTAGAGTTCCATATTTCTTTCCAAGTATCAGTTATACATCCTGTCATAACACCTTTTGCTCTAAATTTGCTGTATTCTTGAATGGGTATCATTATTTCTTCAAGCCCTTTTGGTGTTTCTGAATTCTTATCTACTTTACACCCGATAAAATATGAAAAGGAGGTTGTTTCGTCCTTTTCATAATTAAAATAAACAGCATATATTTCATTGGATAACTTTTCTGGAATAAGGTCGAAAACTTTACCCGTTTCAAATTTTTGCCATAAGTTCCCACAATCTTTATTTGATTGGTTGTTTTGATTGGTTGTTTTACCGTTTAGTCTTAATCCTACTAATTTAAAATCGCCCTTTTTTTCTGTCATAATGAGTCCTTTAATTTGATTCAAATTTATTTTCTGCATACTGTTTTACAATGACCGCTAACGTCAGTCCGTCGAATAACTACCCGGCAATACCAAATATAGTAAATATTTGAACGCATTACGTTCACTTTAAGCAGCTCGTAAAATGAGATTCCATTTTGGTACTTCAAAAATAGGCCTCGTCCTAACGATTGCATTTTCGTTTACATAAGTCGTTTTTTCAAAAAATAAAAAGCCAAGTTCTTGGAGGAACTTTTTGAAAATGTTTTTGTCAAGGATATTCATCATTCTTCTTAAGTTGTATTAATCCAACATCAGCACTTGTTCGTTTCTTCCCTCTCTTGGTCAGGATAAATAGCGATACACTTTCATTAACCTCAACTGTTTATTCCTTGCACTTACTTTTAATTTGCGAACAAAGCCCTAAAATAATTTATTTCTTTCTTTATGTTATCAGCATACTCTACTCTGTCTACGAAGATGTGTCGTGTCAAATTTGCTACAAACTTTTTTCATAGCGATTATATATTCGTGTTCTCCCCTTGCGTTTGAGTAGGTTTTACTTCCAACTTCTCAATTGTCTTCTTTGCATTTGCCAATCGTATTGCTTTATTTTCCTCTACTAACTTTTCTTTTGACCATTTTTCTATGCTGTGATGTAATGGTATAAGCAATGCTGCAATACAAACCAAAGCCAATAACATCACCAACGGAGTGTGATGTGTTACTCGTTCTAAATAAGGATGCAATAGCAGATCCAGGAATTCAAACACAATCAGTAAAGCCATTACACTAAAAAAATTTATCAGTTTTGTATTGGTGATAAAACTGTGGCTTAGTAATAAAAAGAGAATGATGAAAGAAATAATGCCAAGAGCAATTAATGCGTATTGAATATTTAGTTTTCGTTCTTCTTTGGACTTTGCTTTT
>JAYTNO010000074.1:0-4960 GCA_043748275.1 Flavobacterium sp.
CAGTTCTAGAAGTGATTACCACTTTTGAGAAAGTTTCTGGAAAAAAATTACCATACAAAATTGTAGGTAGACGCGAAGGAGATATCACTTCGGCATATGCCAATACAGATAAAGCAAATAATGTTTTGGGTTGGAAAGCTATGTCAACACTCGAAGAAAGTTTGGCTAGTGCTTGGAAATGGGAACAGAAAATTAGAAGTTAGTTTCTTTACATACAAAAAAATTAAAATATTAAGATTGCTTCGTTAACTCGCAATAATATGAACCCCAAAATCGATTTCAAGTTACTGTTTTGTTTAATAATTGTAGGTGTCGTTTGGGGAACAACTTATTTAGGAATAAGAGTTGCAGTAGAAACTATTCCACCTTGGTTTATCACTTCTATTCGACAAGGAATTGCAGCCTTAATAGTATTGTGTATTCTTTTATATAAAAAAGAATTGTCTTGGATTGGTTGGTCAAATTTAAAGATGCAACTTATTCCATCGCTATTGATGTTGGTTGTCGCCAATGGGTTTACAACTATTGCGGAACAATCATTACCCAGCGGATTGACTTCTATAATGAGTGCTTTGTCTCCAGTTGTTATTTTTATTGGAAGTATTTTATTCGGCCTTCAAAAAATAAGTTTAAAAGGTGTAGTAGGAGTTCTATTAGGATTTTTGGGTGTTGTTTTTATTTTTAGAGACGGATTAGGTGCTATTTTAGATCCAAATTACAAAACGGGTATTTTGTTTTTGAGCATTGCTATATTAAGTTGGTCTGCTGGTACGGTTTATTCAAAAAAACATATACATAAATCAAATAATATCTCACTCAATCTATTCTATCAATTTTCAATAGCTTCAATTGTTCAGTTTGTACTGGCATTTATTTTTTCATCAGACACAAATGTAAGTTTGTGGAGTTTTAGAAGCCTATTTGCACTTATATATTTGGCTATTTTTGGTTCAGTATTAGCTTTTTTTTGTTATCATTATGCTCTGAAAAGGGTTACTGCAGTTCAGGTTTCAATCTTAAATTATATCAATACTATAATTGCAGTTTTTCTTGGTTGGTTATTGCTTGACGAAGTAATTACTTCAGATTTTATAGTTGCAACGGTATTAATAATTTTAGGTGTTTTTATCATCAATTATAAAAAGAAAGATATTCCGTTAGAATAAAAAAAAACTCTCATATTTTTATGAGAGTTTTTTCAAATTATTTTTTTACCGCTTCTTTAACTTTATCTGCTGCATCGCCAACTTTTTCGGCGCCTTTTTCAACAACATCTTCCAGTTTGTCTTTTACTTTAGTTTTTGCAGAATCTACCATCGTTTCAGTTTTTACTTTTGCAGAGTCTACTGCTTCTACAACATCAGCTTTAACAGCTTCTGTGGCGACTTCAAGTTTGTCTTTGGTTTCTTCTTTACAAGAAATAAGTAATGCAGCAAAAGCTAATGTTAGGATTATTTTTTTCATATTATGTTGTTATAAGTTTACTATTAAAAATGTAAATTTAAATAAAATTCTATTAAGCTGAAATCGTTTCAACTTCTTTATCAATTTTTCCAACTAAGCCAACCAATACCTTTCCTGGTCCAACTTCAGTAAAACTAGTAGCACCATCTTGAATCATTTGTTGTACAGATTGTGTCCAACGTACAGGAGAAGTCAATTGAATGATTAGATTTTTCTTAATTTCATTAGGATCAGAAACAGCACTTGCCGTTACGTTTTGATATACAGGACAAATAGGAGTTGAGAAAGTTGTTGCCTCAATTGCTGCCGCTAATTCTTCTCTTGCAGGTTCCATCATTGGTGAATGAAAAGCTCCACCAACTGGTAAAATCAAAGCTCGTTTTGCTCCAGCTTCTTTCATTTTTTCGCAAGCCAATTCTACGGCTTTATATTCACCAGAAATCACTAATTGTCCTGGACAGTTATAATTTGCAGCCACAACAACACCATCTATAGAAGCACAAATATCTTCCACAATTTTATCGTCTAGATTTAACACTGCCGCCATTGTCGATGGTGCAATTTCGCACGCTTTTTGCATCGCCAAAGCTCTTTTTGAAACCAATTGCAATCCGTCTTCAAAAGATAAAGTTCCATTGGCAACAAGAGCAGAAAATTCGCCTAATGAATGACCTGCAACCATATCAGGACAAAAATTGTCTAATGTTTTGGCTAATATTACTGAGTGTAAAAAAACGGCTGGTTGTGTAACTTTGGTTTCTTTTAATTCTTCTGCTGTGCCTTCAAACATGATATCGGTAATTCTAAAACCTAGAATATCGTTTGCTTTTTCGAAAAGTGATTTTGCTAATGCGGAGTTTTCATATAAGTCTTTGCCCATTCCTGAATATTGTGCGCCTTGACCTGGAAAAATGTATGCTTTCATTTATGAAATTTTAGTTATTTTAAAACAAAAATAGTAATTTTTTACTTATTGTTTTTGAAATAAGTTAATGCACCAGATGGGCATTTTTTTACAGTTTCAATAATTTTATCTGTAGTAGAAAATTCAGGAGTTATCCAAGGCTTTTCTTTTGGTTTAAAAACATCAGGATTGTTTCTTACACATTTTCCAGAATGAATGCATTTGCCAGATTGCCATACAATTGTAACTTCTCCGTTTGAATATTCTTTGGTTATATTATTAGGATCCATAATCAATATTTATTACTATTTATAAAACGTCACTAAATTCTGGAGTTTTATCAAAAACACTTTTTGCAAAAGGACAAAGCGGAATAATTTTAATGCCTTTTTCTCTAGCAAAAGTTACCGCATTTGCTACCAATTTTTTTCCGTATCCTTTTCCGTTATTTCCTGGATTTACTTCGGTATGATCTATGATAATTTTATCATCACCAGCAAAAACAAATGTCATCATAGCCACTTGTTTGCCATCAATTTCAATAAAAAAAACGCCGTTTTTATCGTTTATTTTCAACTGTAGCTCTTCGTTCATAATAAAATTATTGTTCCATAGGAATTTCAAGAAGCAATACTTCTGCGCCTTTGGTTACTTGAATATCTAATTTATCTGTATTCCAAATTCCAAGTGCATCACGTGTTTCTAGTTTTTCTCCATTAATAGTTGCATCACCTTTGATGAGAAAAGCATAAACACCATTACCTTCTTTTTTTATAGTATATTCTAATGTCAAATCTTTATCGAATTTTCCTAGATGAAACCAAGCATCTTGATAAATCCAAGCTCCTTCATCATCAGGATTTGGAGAAAGAATTTGTTGAAATTTGTTATTTCTGTCTTCGGGATTCAAAGTGATTTGTTGGTAACGAGGTGTTACATTTCTTACTTTAGGAAAAACCCAAATTTGTAATAATTTGGTTTGTTTGTCAGCATTTGGGTTGAATTCGCTATGCTGAACACCTGTTCCTGCACTCATAACTTGAACATCACCACTTTTGATAGTTTCTGTATTTCCCATACTGTCTTTATGAGCCAAATCGCCTTCGAGAGGAATGGTAATAATTTCCATATTGTCGTGAGGATGAGTACCAAAACCCATACCAGCTGCAACAGTATCGTCATTTAATACACGCAACATTCCGAATTGAACTCTTTCTGGATTGTACCAACTTGCAAAACTAAAACTATGATATGCGTTTAACCAACCGTGATCTGCGTGTCCTCTTGTATTGGCTTTATGTAAAACTGTATTTTTCATCGTATATAAATGTATTGATTTTTATCATACAAATTTACAATTAGAGTAACTAAAAAGCACTTAACCTAGATTAAGAAATTATTTTTTAAGTAATCGAGATTTCATTTTACTAAAAAATTCTGGAGTTACACCAATATAGGATGCAATTTGTTTTTGAGGTAGCTTTTGAATAAGTGAAGGATATTTTTTGCAAAATTTTTCAAATCGTTCTTCTGCGGTTAAACCTAAATTATCCATCAATCGTTCTTGATGGGTTACTAAAGAGTTTTCGGCAAGGATTCTAAAAAAGCGTTCTAGTTTTGGAATTTCAAGAAACAAATGGTTTTGATTTTCTTTTGAAATTAGAATTACTTCTGCATCTTCTAAAACTTCAATAAAAAGATTGCCAGGATTACCAGAAATATAACTATACATATCACCAATCCACCAACCTTCACAAGCAAAATGCAAAACGTGTTCTATAATATTGTCATTGATAGTAAAGCTCCTTACGATTCCTGAATTTACAAAATATGTATATTTCGAAATTTCTCCAGCACTCAATAATAAAGTTTTGGCTTTAAAATGTTTGGTTTCTATTTTTGATAAAAAAAGTAATTGTTCTTCTGGAGTGAGAGCAATATGTTTGGCAATATTATCTAAAATTTGAACCATTTATGGGTGAACGGTTATTAATGTTGCAGTTTGTTTTGCTTTTTTTATTACATCATCAATATTTGTATCCAAAGTGTCATTTACCAATACAACTCCCATTCTACGATAAGGTCTTGAAGTTGGTTTTCCGAAAATTCTAAAATCGGTTTTTGGCAATCCGGCAACTTTTTCTATTCCAGAATAGCTAGGATTTTCAGAATTATGAGATGCTAAAATCACAGCACTAGCACCAGCTTTTTCTAATGTAATTTCAAAAATGGGCAAACTCAAAATAGCACGAAGATGTAATTCAAATTCATTGAAATTTTGTGTTCCTGCAAGCGTAACCATACCAGTATCGTGTGGTCTTGGAGATAATTCTGAGAAATACACACCATTATCAGTCAAGAAAAATTCAACACCAAAAAGTCCTGCGCCACCAAGTGCTTCGGTTACTTTTTCTGCCATATATTGAGCCTCATACAAATCGGCATCAGAAATTTTTGCAGGTTGCCAACTTTCTTGATAGTCACCACGTTCTTGACGATGGCCTATTGGTGCGCAAAATAAAGTTGGATTATTATTTTGAACAACAGTTAACAATGTTATTTCTGAATTAAATTTAACAAAAGCTTCAACAA
>JAYTNO010000075.1:0-54840 GCA_043748275.1 Flavobacterium sp.
GACTTGGGATGAAAAAGTAAACAAATACAAAAATCCTTTTTACAGCTTTAAAGTTCGTGATAAGGAAATTAAAATTGCAACTCATACCGAAAGTTTATCTCATTCTCAAATTCCAAAAATTTCGTTACCAAAGTACCAAGCTTGGGGTGATATTTTAAAATGGAATTTACAAGAAAACGTGCCAGGTGAATTTCCTTTTGCATCTGGATTGTATCCATTCAAGCGTGAAGGCGAGGATCCAAGCCGTATGTTTGCTGGCGAAGGTGGACCAGAAAGAACCAACAAACGTTTTCATTATGTTTCTGCAGGATTACCAGCAAAACGTCTTTCTACTGCATTTGATAGTGTGACACTATATGGAAATGATCCACATATTCGTCCTGATATTTACGGAAAAATTGGAAATGCTGGAGTTTCTATTTGTTGTTTAGACGATGCTAAAAAATTATATTCTGGTTTCGATTTGAGCCATCCAATGACTTCGGTTTCGATGACAATTAATGGTCCTGCACCAATGTTGTTGGGATTCTTTATGAATTCGGCTATCGATCAAAATTGTGAAAAATACATAGTTGAAAATAATCTTCAAGTCGAAGTAGAAGAAAAAATTAACGAAATTTATAAGAAAAAAGGAACTACAAGACCAAAATACCAAGGTGACTTACCTGAAGGTAATAATGGTTTAGGTTTAATGCTTTTGGGTGTAACTGGTGATCAAGTTTTACCATTAAATGTTTATAATGATATAAAAGTAAAAACATTAGCACAAGTTCGTGGAACAGTTCAAGCTGATATTTTAAAAGAAGATCAAGCGCAAAATACCTGTATTTTCTCAACAGAATTTGCGTTACGTTTAATGGGTGATGTGCAAGAATATTTCATAAAAGAAAATGTTCGTAATTTCTATTCGGTTTCCATTTCTGGGTATCATATTGCCGAAGCTGGAGCGAACCCAATTACACAATTGGCTTTCACACTTTCAAATGGTTTCACTTACGTGGAATACTATTTAAGTCGTGGGATGAATATTAACGATTTCGGACCTAACTTATCATTCTTTTTCTCAAATGGAATCGATCCAGAATATGCCGTGATTGGCCGTGTGGCTCGAAAAATTTGGGCGAAAGCTTTAAAAAATAAATACGGAGCCAACGAAAGAGCGCAGATGTTGAAATACCATATTCAAACTTCTGGACGTTCGTTACACGCGCAAGAAATTGATTTTAATGATATTCGTACGACTTTGCAAGCATTGTATGCCATTTATGATAACTGTAACTCGTTGCATACTAATGCATATGACGAAGCAATTACAACTCCAACTGAAGAATCGGTTCGTAGAGCAATGGCCATTCAGTTGATTATTAATAAAGAATTAGGTTTGGCAAAAAACGAAAATCCAATTCAAGGTTCGTTTATTATTGAAGAATTAACCGATTTAGTAGAAGATGCTGTCTTACAAGAATTCGATCGAATTACAGAACGTGGAGGTGTTTTGGGTGCAATGGAAACAATGTACCAAAGAAGTAAAATTCAAGAAGAATCATTGTATTATGAAACTTTGAAACACACAGGCGAATTTCCAATTATTGGAGTGAATACATTCTTGAGTTCTAAAGGTTCACCAACTGTAATTCCGGCAGAAGTTATTCGTGCAACAGAAGAAGAAAAACAATATCAAATTGATATGTTGACCAATTTGCAAAAATCGAGTGCTGCAAAAGTGGCTGAACAAATAGAATTATTACAAACGGCAGCCATCAAAAACGAAAATCTTTTCGCATTATTAATGGAAGCAACTAAAGTTTGTTCATTAGGACAAATTACAAGTGGTTTATTTGAAGTTGGTGGTCAGTATAGAAGGAATATGTAAGCTGAGAATCAATTCCGATGCAAATCGGAATTGATTGAATTGTTTATCACTATTAAGAATGAAATCGGGATCTTTTTAGAATATTTTATACCTGACAGGTTTTATAAACCTGTCAGGTATTTTAATTTGAAAACAATTCCAAATTCTTTTCCTAAGTTCTTTATCGAAATAAATATCTTTGCATATAATTTTTATAATAATGCAAAACAAATTTTTATATTTTCTACTTTTTATTACACTACAATCTTTTGCCCAACAAGATGGCTTTTGGGATAAAGATCGTGCCTATTCAAAACAAATAACCTTAGGTTCAGGAAAACGAACGGCAATACATATTGATGATTTGCCTGCAGGTACAACTGAAATTGTATATAGAATCACTTTATTAGACGAAAATCAAAAAATTGCCAATAGCTTGGTTTCAATTTTGAAAGCCATTCCAGATCCAACGGGAATTAGTCAAGGTTCAGCCGGAGCAGTTTTTCTATTATCAAAAACTTCTGGAGATGATACGTGTTTGTATGGTATTTTTACCAATCAAAATGCTACTACCAATTATATCGAAAGTGGAAAATTTGAAAACAGTTGTTTTAGTCAAGAAACGCCCATCAATAAAGATGCAAAACGACTTTCACTTAAATCTTCAAAATGTTTGAATTCGGATGAAATGTGGTTTGGTTTTGAAAATAAAAATTGGGTAATGAAAGCCAGAATTGTCCTAGAAGTGGTGCCTTGGGTAGACTATAAACTCAACAGAGGTTGGAATCTAGAGAATAGAAAATCAATTTTGACAATTTGCAAATCAACTGAATTATCAAAAAAAATAGCCAATTCAGACAACTATTGTGTTTGTGTTTTAGAAAAAATTCAAGAAAAGTACCGTTTTGCACAGTATAACGCATTATTGGCTGAGGAGAAGACCAAATTATTCAAAGATGCTGATATAACTTGTTTTTCTGAATCTGGCGCTTCAAAAGTCATTTATGATGGTCAAAGAACCGAAGCAAAAATTTTATTTGAAAAACATAAATACAGCGAATCTATTCAAAAGTTATTGCCAATATTAGCAGATGGAAAAGGTAAAGTTGCTGATTTTAATGCCTTAGCCACCAATTATATTTTTACCAGACAATATGATAAAGCATTAAAAGTTTTAAAAGAAGCAGAACAATTGGATGATATCGAATTACAGACCAAACTCAATTTGGCGCATACCTATTTGCTAAAAAATAATTTTAGTCAAGCAAAAAAAATCTATAAAAAATACAAATCTCAAAATGTAAATGATAGTTTGAGCTGGTCTCAGAAAATAAAACTCGATTTTGAAGCTTTTAGAAAAGCGGGCTTGCCTACTAAAAGCTTTGATAAAATATTGAATGTAATTGAATAATATACTTCACAAAAATTGAAAGCAACTTACCACAAATATATTCTGAATTTCAAAAAACCTTCTGGAACTTCTCGAGGTATAATGACCGAAAAAGAAACGTGGTTTATTATTTTAGAAAAAAACGGCAAAAAAGGAATAGGTGAGTGTGGCTTACTGAAAGGTTTGAGTATTGATGATCGACCCGATTATGAAACCAAATTAGAATGGGTTTGTAACAACATTCATTTAGGTGAAGATGTTCTTTGGGAAAGCTTGCTTGAATTTCCATCTATTCAGTTTGGAGTAGAAATGTCGTTCCAGTCTTTGCAATCAGAAAACCCTTTTTTATTGTTTCCTTCAGCGTTTACAAATGGGCAAAAAAGCATTGCTATAAACGGTTTGGTTTGGATGGGAAATCAAGACGAAATGTTGCTTCAAATTCAAGAAAAAATAGCAACTGGTTTTAGTTGTGTTAAGCTAAAAATTGGTGCCATAGATTTTTATAAAGAGTTAGCATTATTGCGTTTTATTCGTCAAAATTTTAGTCCAAATCAGATCGAAATTAGGGTTGATGCAAACGGTGCTTTTGATACAATAAATACTTTAGATAAATTAAACCAATTATCTGAATTTAAATTACATAGCATCGAACAGCCTATTCAAAAAAACAATACTGACAGTATGGCAGAACTGTGTAAAATCACTCCAATTCCTATTGCATTAGATGAAGAGCTAATAGGTGTTTTTACTATACAAGAAAAAGAAGCATTGTTGCAAAAAATCAAGCCTCATTATATCATTTTGAAGCCTAGTTTTATAGGTGGTTTTCGTGGAACTTTGGAGTGGATTTCATTGGCCGAAAAACTCAAAATTGGATGGTGGATTACATCTGCTTTAGAGAGTAATATCGGGCTAAATGCTATTGCGCAATTTACCTTTTTGCAACAAAATTTAATGCAGCAAGGATTAGGAACAGGAGCTTTATATACCAATAATTTCGAATGTCCGTTAGAAGTTTATGATGGACAATTGTGGTATACAGATAAAGCTTGGGTTCTAAATCTTGATACTTTTAATTAATCTTTTATATTCAGATTTTTCAAAACGGCAAGTAACAATTCTGGAGTAATTCTATTTTTATAATTCGGATTTATATATTCGAACAAAATTTCAGCATTTTTATTGACTATCATTACAGTTGGAACAGGTAAAATTGCAGATGCTTTGCCAATAGTTTTTGTAGCAATATAGGTTTTGGTTATTAAGTTAGGTTTGAAAGCAATTCCAACAGCTTGAATTAATTTTCCATCAACGTCAGATAGTACTTTATAATTTACTTTATCTTCTTCAATACTTGGTTGTATGTTTCTGAAATCCTCAGGGCTTATTGCAATTATTTGATATCCTAGTTTTAAAATTTCATCTTCAATAAAAGCTAATGCTGAAAGTTGTTGGTTACAATATGGGCACCAACCACCTCTGTAAAAAACTAGTACCATTGCTTTTTCTTTTAATAAATCATTTAATACAACTGTGTTTCCTTTTTCGTCTTTTAGTTTCGATTTAGGAATTTTTTCACCTATTAATAGAGGTGAAATATCTTCTGGATTTTTAGCAATTTGAGCATTTGAATCAAATAAACATAAGAAGCAAAAGCAAAATAGGATTACAATTTTTTTCATATTAAATTTTATAATTTTCTAATGATAATCTTGCTTGTTCACGAATTTTTTGTTTCATATATGGTGTCCAACCCAAAAGTAAACCTTTCATCCCAAAAGCTTGAGAACTCCATTTCCATAAATCAAAATGGTCAGTGTGCTTTATGATCAAACCATCTTTAAATTCAAAACTAGCATTGATGGTATTGATTACTTTTCTATTGGTTTTACTAAAATTGTAGGATGCAATCCAGGTTACAAAACCTGTTGCATCATTGGCAATAATTTCTGAAAATTCAATTTTTATATTTCCTTTGCATCGCTCAATGAGCATTTGCCACATTTTTGGAACTTGAGTTTTTTTTAGAATTCCAAAAGCTGGATCTTGAAATTGAATATTTTTATGATAACAACTTGCCATTGTAGCTGCATCTTGATTGGCAAAAGCGGTATAAAATTTTTTAATTAATTCTTGATTCGGATTCATTACCTATTATTTATACACAAAAGTATCTGACCAGTCTAAGGATTGTATTGCAGAAACTTGATTGCTTTCATTCAAAGATACCCGAAGTTCTTTATTGGCAATTTTTTTTTCGTATAATGCTTTGTATCGAAAAAGTGTAATATTCTCCGTTTTGATTTTATAAACAGAAACAAGCTCAATATCTTTAAAATCACCATATCTCAATTTAAATTTCAAACACGTTTTGGTCAATCGCTCTTGAGTCATATTTTTAATTACTGTGGGAGTTGCCTCGTTTTCATTGAAAGGTTTGAATTTAGAAATATTACAAGTCATTAAAATCCTTTTGCCCAATTCATAAGCTTTGTTTTTTTGAATATCGGGAATAGAACTATTATCTAATTTTAGGAATTTGGCTTCTGTTTTTTCAGTATTATCTTTTGATTTTTCAGAAACAGACTTTGTTTTGCAACTCATTACAAATAGTATGGGAAGCAGAAAGAGTATTTTTTTCATAATATTTTATATAACTTAATATCAATATTATAAACGTTTTAATTGTAAATTTATTAGACCTAAAAAAAATCCCAACTATAGACTGAACCCAAAAGTTTAGACAAATTTATAATTAATTTTGATAATAATGAGCTCGATATTGTATCGAGATTTTTTTGAATTAATATAAACTTGGATATTTTTTTGGATTAACTTCACTTATCATTGCATAAACTTTTTCGTAAATATCTTCAACGGATGGTTTAGAAAAATAATCGCCATCTGTACCATAAGCAGGACGATGTGATTTTGCAGTTAAAGTTTGTGGTTTACTATCTAAATAATCATATGCATTTTGTTCGTCTAAAATTTGTTGCATAATATAGGCAGATGCACCTCCTGGGACATCTTCATCAATTACTAATAAACGATTGGTATTTGTGATACTTTTTACAATATCATGATTGATATCAAATGGTAATAATGATTGAATATCAATGATTTCGCAATCAATTCCACTTATTAAAAGTTCTTTTGCAGCTTGTTCTACCAAACGCAAAGTAGAACCATAGGATACAATTGTAATATCTGAACCTTCTTTGATAGTTTCAACAACTCCAATTGGTGTTTTGAATTCGCCTAAATTAGTTGGCATTTTTTCTTTCAATCGATAACCGTTCAAACATTCTACAACTAGTGCAGGTTCATCAGTTTCTAATAAAGTGTTGTAAAATCCTGCAGCCTTGGTCATATTTCTTGGAACCAAAACGTGAATTCCTCTCACGGCATTAATAACCATTCCCATTGGAGAACCAGAATGCCATATTCCTTCTAATCGATGACCACGAGTTCTAATGATAAGTGGTGCTTTTTGTTTGCCACGAGTTCTATATTGCAAAGTTGCCAAATCATCACTTATAATTTGAATGGCATACAATAAATAATCAAGATATTGAATTTCAGCAATTGGTCTCAAACCGCGCATAGCCATACCAATTCCTTGACCAAGAATAGTTGCTTCACGAATACCGACATCGGCAACACGAAGTTCACCGTATTTTTCTTGCATACCTTCTAAACCTTGATTGACATCGCCAATATTTCCAGCATCTTCACCAAAAACCAATACTTCTGGATATTTTGTAAAAATAGCATCAAAATTGTCTCTGATAATTACTCTACCATCGGCTTCTTCAGCATTTTCATCATATGTTGCAGCAACTTCTTTTACAGAAAATACATTTTTGTCTGATTCTGAAAAAAGGTGAGAACTAAATTTTGGTTGAATTTTTTGTATGTAATTTGTAATCCATTCTGAAAGTTCGGTTTTACCATTTTCATTAACAATCATTCGTAAAACTTTACGAGCTGTAGTCAAAATATCCTTACGAATAGGTTCTTTTATAGCATTTAAATCTGTAATATATTTTTGAATAAAAACTTTGTTATCACTAGTATTTGCTATTTTTTCTAATAATGAAATTAACTCATTTTGTTCGTTTTTGAAAGGAGTAATAAATGCATCCCAAGCATCTTTTTTACCTTGTAAAACTTCTTTTTTTGCATTAGTATCAAGATTTTCTAATTCTTCTTCGGATGCAATATTATGAGTAATCATCCAAGATTTCATTTGTTTGATGCAATCAAAATTACTTTCCCATTCAAGACGATCTGCGTTTTTATAGCGTTCGTGTGAACCAGAAGTAGAATGACCTTGAGGTTGTGTTAATTCGTAAACGTGAATTAAAACAGGAACATGTTCTTCTCGTGCAATTTTGGCTGCTTTCTCATAAGTAGCAATCAAATCGGCATAATCCCAACCTTTTACTCTAAGAATTTCGTAACCTTTATTGTGTTCATCTCGTTGAAAACCACTTAAAATTTCAGAGATATTTTCTTTTGTAGTTTGATGTATAGCGTGTACAGAAATGCCATATTCATCATCCCAAACACTCATAACCATTGGTACTTGTAGTACACCTGCAGCATTAATGGTTTCGAAAAATAATCCTTCGGAAGTTGACGCATTTCCTATGGTTCCCCAACCAATTTCGTTTCCATTTACAGAAAAATTGGTTGTATTTATACCAGGAACATTTCTATATATTTTTGAAGCCTGTGCCAATCCTAACAATCGAGGCATTTGACCTGCGGTTGGTGAGATATCTGCACTCGAATTTTTTTGAGCGGTTAGATTTTTCCAATTTCCATTTTCGTCAAGCGAATGTGTGGCAAAGTGACCACCCATTTGTCTTCCGGCAGACATTGGATCAAATTGTATATCAGTATGACCATACAATCCTGCAAAAAATTGTTGAATAGACATTTCGCCAATTGCCATCATAAAAGTTTGATCTCTGTAATAACCTGAACGAAAATCGCCATTTTTGAAAGCTTTTGCCATTGCCAATTGAGGTATTTCTTTTCCGTCACCGAAAATTCCAAATTTGGCTTTGCCTGTCAATACTTCTTTTCGTCCAAGAAGGCTACATTCTCTACTAATAATAGCAATTTTATAATCATTCAATACTTCTTTTTTGAAATCTTCAAAAGTCAATGCCGTATTGGTTTCTACTTGTGTCATAAATGGAATTTCTTACTTTGGAAAACAAATTTAACTAAAAAAATCGTTGGTTTTATTAATTCCTAAAAAATATCTATTTTAAGGATTGTTAATTTTTTTGAGTTTTAATTTCAAAAAATTAAATTATTACTAATAAAAAACGAATAGTTGTGTGAAATAGATATTCTTTTAGGAAATCAATACCATTAAAACCATTTTCTGGTAAAAAGATTTATTAATGATTTTGGACTAAATGTAAAGATGAATCTAATTTTTTCATTGTATTGAGGTTGAGCAATTTCCCAACCATTATTTGAGTATATTGGTAAATATAATTCTAAATAATCTTGTACAAAATTCAGTCTCAAACCTGTATCATACACAAATTTTGGGTCAATATTTCGGTTTTTTACAAATCCTAAATCGCTATAGATTTCAATCCAATTCCAAACGGTATAACTTGTGTTAAAAGCAGTTATCCATTGATTGGCTGTTGAAGGGTAAAGAATAGATTTAAAACCACCTTCGGCCATAAAATATTGTTGACTAAACAATCCAGAAGTTTCTGAACGACCAAATAAATTGTATTCAAACAAATAATCATTTGGTTTTGAAACCCCGAAATTATAAGCTTTTGATCTTAAATTTTTGCTATAAACAAAACTTCCAACATACAAACGAAGATTGATTTGACGGTTACTGTTTAATAGTTTACGGTATTGCATTTCGGCAGAAGCTTTACCAAAATTTCCAGACAGTTGCAAATCAGTATTAAAATTTACAAAATTAGAAATTTCCATTTTTGAATTAAAATAACGCGCACTAAATACATTATAATTTGAAGTACTGTCAATTACAATTCTAGAATTTTCTTTTTGAATCATATTGTATCGAAGCGAAACACCTTGTTTTCGATTGTCTCTAAAATTGGGTTGTCTAATTCCTAAATATACTGATGGAATTATTTTGAGATAGGCAGCATCTGGAGCATAATTAAAATAGGATCCACTCAAACCATAACGGGTATTAAAAAGGCGTTTGTCACGATTGTATTGTATTATTCCAAACGAAAAACTTCCAGTTAACGTCTTTGTTAATGGAGCATACATTGGGTTTACATCAAAAATAAATGGTTTGTCGAGAATTGTTTTATTATGAAATCGAATTCCTGGCGAAAGTCCGTTGTATAGATTATATTCAAATGTAGGAACGTATAAAATTTGGTTGTAATATGGATTTTCTAAATCCTTCATAAAAGCAAATTTAAAAGGACGATTACTCAAAACGAAACCGTTCAAAGATTTCCAGTTGTTTCTTAAATTGAATTCGGGCACTTCATTTTTATAATTCAGTACAATTTTGTCGGCATTTTTTCTATCTATAGTAAATGTGTTTTCGTTTTTAATATTTTCAAACCATTTTTTAAAAACGATACTTTTTCCTTTCATACCATACACAGGAATTGGTACTGTGGTACCAGTTCTATTTTTAATTGAAAAAGTAATGCTGTCTTTGGTACGAGAAACATTATCAAATTTATAATCAATAATTTCTCTTGAGTTGATAATGGTTTCAAAAAACCAATTAATATCTTTGTTGGTACTCTTTTTTAAAGTGTTTTCAAATTGTTCTCGAGTGGTTTGCTGATTGGTATTTGAAACAAAAAAGGTTTTTATTGCTTTTGGTACAATGCTGTCTTCTAGGTAATTATCGAGATATTTCAAACTTAATCCTGCTCTATATTTTGAAGCAATTTTTTCGTTAAAACGAATTAAAGTTTCTTTTGAATCGCCCAAGGGTTGATCAAGATTTTTTCTTGCCATCAGCATATAATAATAACTGTATTGCTCATTGAAATCGAGGTTGATAATATTGAAACTCTTTAACAATTTTAGCTTAGACAAACTTCCCATCATTTTACTTTCTGGATGGTGTTCTTCAATGTATTTCATCATAATATATACCTGAATTCCGTCATAAATCCAGTTATCTTTTCTTGGATCAAGGTGCAAACTATTTTTGAGATAATTGTTGAGATAGGTTTTAAGAAATTTGAGTTCAAACAAAAATTCATCAGAAAACGGACTAATAAATGATGGCAATTGATTCAATCCATAAAATGGATTTCGTTCATAGTCTACTTGTGAAACACTGATTTTTTCATAAGGATATTTCCCAATATTATCAGCAACAAAGTTCAAAATATGATCTATCACTATTGCTTTTTGAATATCGTCTAATCGATTTTCTTTCAAATCGGTAATCACTTCTATATCATTGCTTTTAAAACTATAGAATTGACTTTTTGATTCAATAAACAAACTAAAATCATTTCTGTTTTTTCCGGTTAAGGTATATTCAATAAATGGCGTATTTTTTACTTTTTTGATTTCGTTTAAATCTGAACTCAATTCAAAATTAGATGGGATTTTAATGTCTAAATCAATATCGAAAATTCCGTTGGCAATATCATCAAGATTTGCATTACTGTAGCGAACAAAATCATTATTTTCGAATCGAGCTGGAGTTAAAAACCAATTTTTAAGATTCATTTCACCTTTGTCGCCAGAACCATATTTTGTAAATTTATCACTCGGAATTTTGAGCACATACGTTAATTTTATTGTTGCTTTTTGATTTGGAGCAATTTTTTCTCTTAATTGTACTTCAATCAAATCGGAATGACTTTCGGGACGAATCCAATTTAGAAATAAATTTTGAGCATCGATAATTGTAATGTTATTAGTATTACCGCGATCTTTTTCTTTAGCTAATTGAAAATTTCTAACAAATTCATCCGAAAAACGTTTGCCCAGATAAGAATTTTTATCTGCATAAGCATTATTCCAATCATTCAAAACTATACTGCCAATCGAATCTTGAGATTGATTGAAATAGGTGAGTTCTTGGATAACATTTAATGTTTTTTTTGCTGGATCAACTTCTACGGTCATTTTAGAATGATGTTGCGCCATACCAATGGTAGAAACCATTAAAGTTAGAATGAGAAAGAAAATTTTAGAAAATGATTTCAATTAGAATTATTTTTTTGAAAAGTAAATATAATAAACAGTGGTTTTGAATTGTAAATTTTGGAGGTAAATTAATACAATTTTAAGAATAAAAAGAAAGCTGTTGAAAAACAGCTTTATTATTTAAAAATTTGGACTTAAATCATATTTCTTATAGAATTTGTCAAGAACTTCGACCACTTCATCCTCTGTATCTACAATCTTGAATAAATCTAAATCTTTTTCGCTAACCGTTTTTTCTTTATCGATTAAAACTGTTTTTATCCAATGCATCAATCCAGACCAAAACTCGCTTCCAACCAAAATGATAGGGAATTTTGCAATTTTTTTGGTTTGAATAAGTGTAAAGGCTTCAAACATTTCGTCTAAAGTTCCAAAACCTCCAGGCATCACTACAAAACCTTGAGAATATTTAACAAACATAACTTTGCGGACAAAGAAATAATCAAAATTGAGGTTTTTGTCTCTATCAATATACGGATTATAATGTTGTTCAAAAGGCAATTCAATATTCAATCCTACAGAAGTTCCACCGCCAAAATGAGCACCTTTATTTCCAGCTTCCATAATTCCTGGTCCACCACCAGTAATGACACCATAACCGGCTTTGCTAATTTTGAAAGCTATTTTTTCGGCCAATAAGTAATATTTATCTTCTGGTTTTGTTCTTGCAGATCCAAAAATAGATACACAAGGACCAATCCTGCCCATAGTTTCATAACCGTTTACAAACTCCGACATTATTTTGAAAATAGCCCAAGAATCATTGGTTCTAATTTCGTTCCACGTTTTTTGTTTTAATTTGTCTTGGATTACTTTATCCTCGTCATTATCAAAATCTTCTAATCTCATATTTTATTTTATTTTTTGTACTATTTTTTGAATTTGCAACCTATGTCTTAATATGTGAACAATTGAATGTTCAATAATAGCTTCCAAATCATAAGTTGTCCATTTGGTTTTGATTATTGTATTCATTAATACCTCATCTGTATAATGCCATTTATCTTCAAATGTTGCTACATTATATAAAAACATTTTATCTAATTCTGAAATAGCATCACGAACAGAATCAAATTTTATTTCTTGATTTATATACTCATTCCCAAATCGATTTCTGATATAATTGCAATAAACATATCCTGAATTAATTATATGATAAGTAATTTTTTTAATTGATTTACAATTATCATCATTAGACTCTATAGTTGTGTTAAATACTTCATTTGAAACACTTTCTAGAACAAATTTTAGTTCATTAAGGGCTTTTTCATATTCATCAGTCATTGCACCAATGGCACCTTTTCTATATTCCATCAAAATATTTATTTTTTAAAATGCTAAACTAATTCTTTTTTCAAAAACAGCGCAGTATAGCTTTTCTTATTTTTAATAATTTCTTCAGGAGTTCCTTTGGCAACAACTTCACCACCAGCTTTTCCGCCTTCTGGACCGATGTCTATAACATAATCGGCCAATTTGATGACATCCATATTATGTTCTATAATTAATATTGTATTGCCTTTATCAACCAATTTATTGATGACTTCCATCAATACTCGAATGTCTTCAAAATGCAGTCCTGTTGTAGGTTCATCAAGAATATAAAAAGTATTTCCTGTATCTTTTTTAGATAATTCTCCAGCTAATTTAATTCGTTGTGCTTCACCACCAGAAAGGGTTGTACTTTGTTGACCTAGTGTGATATAACCCAAACCAACATCTTGAATGGTTTTTACTTTTCTATAAATTTTCGGAATCATTTCAAAAAATGGTACCGCTTCATCAACGGTCATATTCAACACATCTGATATTGATTTTCCTTTGTATCGAATTTCCAAAGTCTCTCTATTGAATCGTTTTCCTTGACAGGTTTCGCATTCAACATAAACATCGGGCAAGAAATTCATTTCTATAGTTCGTACACCAGCACCTTCGCAGGTTTCACAACGACCACCTTTTACATTAAAACTAAAACGTCCTGCTTTATAACCTCGAATCATACTTTCGGAAGTCATTGTAAATAAGTTTCTAATTTCGGTAAAAACTTCTGTATAGGTTGCTGGATTTGAACGTGGAGTTCTCCCAATTGGGCTTTGATCAATATCAATTACTTTATCTATATGCTCTAATCCTTCAATTTTTTTATAAGGTTGCGGTTTTTTTACACCATTAAAATAAAAGGCATTTAAAATTGGATAAAGTGTTTCGTTTATTAAAGTCGATTTTCCGCTTCCAGAAACTCCAGTAACACAAATCATTTGCCCCAAAGGCAAGTCGATAGTCACATTTTTTAGATTGTTTCCTGTTGCACCCGATAATTTTAGGAATTTTCCGTTGCCTTGACGCCGTTTTTTTGGAATTTCAATTTTCATTTCTCCATTAAGATACATTGCCGTCATCGAGTGACTTGCTAGTATTTCTGCAGGAGTTCCTTTGCTTATGATTTCGCCACCATATTTACCCGCTTTTGGACCAATATCTATAACATAATCAGCACGTTCTATCATATCTTTATCGTGCTCAACTACAATTACCGAATTGCCAATATCTCTTAATTGTTCTAGTGAATGAATCAATTTTTCATTGTCTCGTTGGTGCAAACCAATGCTTGGTTCATCCAATATATACAAAACCCCAACCAATTGTGAACCAATTTGAGTTGCCAATCGAATGCGTTGTGCTTCACCACCAGAAAGTGATTTTGAACTTCTGCTTAAAGCCAAATAATTCAACCCAACATTCATCAAAAAGTGTAATCTGTCTTTAATTTCTTTGATAACTTCGGTGGCAATTAATTTCTGTTTGTCTGATAAATGATGTTGTAAATCTTGAAACCAAAGGGTTACATCAGAAATATCCATATCACATAATTCAGATATGTTTTTGTCATTAATTTTAAAATATAAAGCTTCTTTTTTGAGTCGTGATCCTTCGCAAACCGGACATTTTACTTCGTCCATAAATTCTTTTGCCCAACGTTTTATGGTAGTTGAACCACTTTCGTCATGTTGCGATTTGATAAAATGCGAAATTCCTTCAAACTCTATTTTATATTCTTTGGTTACGCCTAAAGTTTTAGATTCGACTACAAATTTTTCTTTTCCACCATTAAGAATCATTTCCATTGCCTCATCAGTAATGGTTTCTATAGCATCAGTTAATTTGAAATTAAATTTCTCGCCAATAATTTCTAATTGTTTAAAAATCCAGCTCGATTTATATTCGCCCAAAGGAATAAAACCGCCGCTTTTGATGGATAATTTTGGATTTGGAATTATTTTCTTAATATTTATTTCATTAATAGTTCCCAAACCATTGCAATGATCACAAGCACCTTTTGGAGAATTGAATGAAAATAAATTGGGTTCAGGATTTTGATAGGATATACCAGTTGTGGGACACATCAAATTACGACTAAAGAAACGCACTTCATTTGAATCTTGGTCTAAAACCATCAAAACATTTTCGCCATGATACATTGCAGTATTGATACTTTCAGACAAACGCTTTTCGTTTTCTGGCGTATCTTCAATGACCATTCTGTCAATAACAATTTCAATATCATGGGTTTTATAGCGATCCAATTTCATTCCGGTAGTAATGTCTTTAACATCACCATTGATGCGTACTTTCAAGAATCCTTGTTTGGCAATTTGTTGAAACAATTCGCCATAATGTCCTTTTCTAGCTCGAATAACTGGTGCTAAAATATTGATGCGTTTTCCAGAGAAATTTTTTATTATCAATTCTTTGATTTGATCGTCAGAATAAGAGACCATTTTCTCACCAGTATTATAACTATATGCATCGCCAGCGCGTGCATAAAGCAATCTTAAGAAATCATAAATTTCGGTAATTGTACCAACAGTAGAACGAGGAGATTTGCTTGTTGTTTTTTGTTCGATAGCAATTACTGGCGAAAGGCCATCAATTTTATCAACATCAGGACGTTCTAAACCGCCAAGAAATTGTCTTGCGTAGGCAGAAAATGTTTCAACATAACGGCGTTGTCCTTCGGCATAAATAGTATCAAAAGCTAATGATGATTTTCCTGAACCCGAAAGTCCAGTTATGACCACCAATTTCTCTCTAGGTATAGAAATGTCAATGTTTTTGAGATTGTGAACTCGAGCGCCTAATACTTCTATGGTATTTTCTGATTCTAACATATTTTTATTGCAAAAAGGCAAAGTTAGTATTTTGAATTGTTCTTTTGTCTATTGCCTAGAGAAGATTTTTATTGAATGCAGTAATTATTCAATTGTCATTGATTTTAGTTTTTCACGATAAGCTTCTAAGGCATTTGCTTTAGAAATAAAACCAAAATATTTTCCGTTTTTTAGAACAGGTAAAAAATTGGCTTTTGTCTTTTCGAATTTGTTCATGACAGTTTCCATATTATCAAAAGGATTAACAATATCAATTGGAGCTTTCATAATTTCTTTAACGGCAGTATATTTTACTTTGAAATCACTAAAAATAATTTCACGAATATCATTGAAATTAATAATTCCTAAAAGATTTTTTTCTTTGTCTACGACAGCAAAAACGACTTGGTTTGAATGTGAAATCAATTCGACTAGTTTTACTAAATTTTCATCAGGTGAAATGGTCAAAAAGTCATTTTGAATGATTTTTTCGGTTTCTAAAGTCGATAAGATATTAGTGTCTTTATTATTGGTAAAAGCATGTCCTTTTTTAGCTAAATTTTTCACATCTAACGAATGTTTTTCAAATTTTCTAGAGATGGCAAAACTTATTGAAGACACAATCATTAATGGTATCATTAAGTCGTAACCACCTGTAATTTCTGCAATTAAGAAAATTGCCGTTAATGGCGCGTGAAACAAACCACTTAATATTCCTGCCATTCCTACCATTGTAAAATTGCTAATGGGTAAATGTGTTAATCCGATAAGATTTAAGGTTTTTGAAAATAAAAAACCTGCATAAGAACCTAGAAAAAGCGAAGGAGCAAAATTTCCACCATTTCCGCCACTACCGAGTGTTATTCCGGTTGCAAAAACTTTTAGAAGCATCGTTAATCCTATAAAAAGTATCAAAACCCAATTGTTGTTTCTAAAATCACTAAAAAGAGTGTTCTCTAAAAGTTGACCTGGATCATTTTCTGAAAGTGTTTTTATACTTTCATAACCTTCCCCAAAAAGTGTTGGAAAAACAAAAATTATTATCGCTAGAATTGAAGCACCAAACAATGCTTTTTTGTAAGGTTTAAGTTTAAGTCGAGCAAAAAAATGTTCTGTTTTTTGAAAATTCCTTGAATAATATACAGATATAAATCCTGTAAATAAACCCAAGAAAATATAATAGGGAATGTTATGATAATTAAAAGATTCTTTCTGATTAAATGACAGTAAAATAGATTCATCTAGTGTTATTGCAGAAACCAATGCGCCAGTTGCAGCTGCAATCATAATAGGAGTAAATGCAGAAATACTTACATCTACCAATAATACTTCAATTGCAAACAAAACACCAGCGATTGGAGCATTAAAAGCGGCTCCAATTCCAGCGGCAACACCACAACCAATCAATAATGTTCGGTCTTTATAACTTAGTTTGTATTTCTGTGCATAATTTGAGCCAAATGCAGCACCAGTAATTACAATTGGGCTTTCTAAACCTGCAGAACCACCTAATCCTACAGTTAAGGAACTTGTAATAATTTGAGCATACATTTGTTTTTTTGGAATAATACTTGCTTTTTTAGCTACAGCATATAAAATTTGAGAAGTTCCCTTTTCGATAGTACCACCTAGAAATTTTTTAACTACAAAAACAGTCAATAATATACCAATAATTGGTAGTAAACTATTAATAAAACTTAATTTTAAAATAGCATTGATTGAAGTAGCAAATGAAAAAACCAAATGAGCAAAAGTTTTTAATATTATTACCGCAAATGCTGCTGAAATACCAACTAAAACACTAGATAAAAATATAAATTGTTTGTTGGTCAGTTTTGTTTGTGACCAGACAATTAGGCTTTCAATTTTGAAAATAAATTTTTCGAACATTTTGTTTTGAGGAAAGTGCTAATTTACTATTTATTAAATACTAAGTGCTACTTTTTAGAGCTTCTTTTGCACTAAAAGGATATAAATTTGCTTGAGCAACAAAATTTTTAATTGCTATTGGATTTATTTTTCCGTATTCTCGTAAAGCCCAACCAATGGCTTTTTGAATAAAAAATTCCTTAGATTTAGAATGTTTTATACACTCTGAAAATAATAGGTCAACATTTGTTTCTTTTTTATAACCCAGTTGATAAATAATTGCAGATCTATTCAACCACATATTTTCTGAATTTGAAAAACTAGAAATTACTTTTTTGGTTTCATTAGGAAATTGAAGAAGATATGCGCCTAATAAATTTTTGGCAATACTATCAACACTATCCCACCAAGAGTGAGTTGTGAGTAATTTTTCAATTAAAATAATATCTTCTAATAAATAATTTTTTTTTAAGATTTTAATCAAAATTTCTATTCCACAATAATGAAATTCTCTTTCCTTTTTTTCAAAAAGTGCCAATGCAATTGTTCTAGAATTCTCTATCACTTCTTTATGATTTTCTTTCCAAATTTGATTTAAAATAAGTCTTCTTTTTTCAGCTTTTAAACCTAAAAAAAGGAACTTGTTTTTCATATATTTTTCCATTGGATGTGCCAATAATGGATTGGCATTTTCTTCGAAGGCAAGAGATAATTTTTCAATAAAATTCATAGTTCAACAATTTAATAACCAACAGCTTTATCATCACCACGTTTGTCTGCACCACCTTCAAGTTTTTTATTGGGCAATATCAAGATAGCATCAACTTTGCCAATAACAGGCGCATTTTTTTCTTTGATGAGATATGATTTTAGTTTTAGATTTTTAATAATTTCATCTGAAAAACCATTGGGTTCAAAAATAATTTCGTCGGGTAACCATTGATGATGAAAGCGTGGAGCATTAACTGCAGCTTGCATTCCCATTTTAAATTCATAAACATTTAATATCGTTTGTAATACAGAAGTAATAATTGTTGAACCACCTGGAGAACCTAATACCATAAATAATTTTCCTTTTTTCTCTACAATTGTAGGTGTCATAGAACTCAACATTCGTTTTTGAGGAGCAATACTGTTGGCTTCAACACCAATTAATCCATAAGAATTTGGTGTACCAGGTTTGGCACTAAAATCGTCCATTTCGTTATTAAAAAAGTAGCCTAATTCGTCTGAATATAATTTAGAACCAAATGCACCATTGAGTGTAGTAGTAACCGAAACGGCATTTCCTTCGGCATCAACAATAGAATAATGTGTGGTTTCATCACTTTCAGAAAAGGTAATATTACCGTGTGAAACATCAGAAGATAAGGTAGCTTTTTTCCAATCGAAAGATTGCATTCTTTGTTTTAGATAAGAAGCATTAGTTAGTTTATTTTTAGGAATTTGAACAAAATCCGGATCGCCAAGAAAATAATTTCTATCAGCATAAGCTCTTCGTTCAGCTTCGGTAATTAATTGAATGTATATTTCTGAATTGTGACCATATTTTGAAAGAGGATAAGGCTCAATCATTTTCATAATTTGTTGCAAAGTAATTCCGCCACTAGATGGTGGTGCCATAGAAATGATATTTAAATCTTTATATTTAAAAGTTATTGGAGTTCTCCATTTGGCTTCATATTTTGATAAATCTTCCATCGTAATAATGCCACCATTTTTCTGAATGAAAGTCACCATTTTTTGTGCAGTTTCACCTTTATAAAATTCAGAAGGACCATTTTTCATTATTCGAGTTAGGGTTGCAGCAAGTGCGGGATATTTGATGGTATCGCCAATTTTAAAATCACGAGCAAATAAGGTTTGATTGCCACTTATTTTGAGAATGTCTTTTTTAAAATTTAGAATTTGAATTTCTTGTTTTGCAGTTACAATTACACCTTTATTTGCTAATGCAATTACAGGTTTAAAAATTTCTTCGATTGGAAGTTTCCCAAATTTTTGATGTACTGCAAAAATACCAGCAATTGTTCCTGGAATTCCTATTGACAATGCGCCATCAACACTTAGATTAGGAATCACATTTCCATTTGAATCTAAATACATATTTTTTGAAGCTTTCATTGGCGCTTTTTCTCTGTAATCAAGACTTCCAATTTCACCATTTGCTTTTCGGTAAACCATAAAACCGCCACCACCAATATTTCCTGCATATGGGTAAGCTACAGCCAAAGCCAATTCGGTTGCCACCATAGCATCAAAGGCATTTCCTCCTTTTTTTAAAATTGCAACTCCAATTTCTGAAGCTTCTTCACGTGCAGAAACCACCATTGCTTTGGATGTTGTTAAGCCAGTTTGAGCTTGATTTTCATTTGAGAAAAGCAACAAAAATGAAATTGATACTATCCAATTTTTCATAATTCTACTATTTTTTGATTCGAAAATTGAATTAATTCGTCAAAAAACAACGTGAATTCATTTTCAAATTCAGCATAAAATAATTGAAGCTCTACAATTGCTTCTTGCATATTTGCTCTATGTTTAGTTCTGTAATCCATTTGAAATAAAATCATTTCAATACCTGCAACGGTTCTATAACTGACTAACCAATTACGATCTAGCATATAAGGCATTAGATTTTTTGTTTTTTCTGTAAGAATTTCAAAATTATCAGTCAAACTTTTATAGAAATTGGAAGCATAATCCTCTAAATCTTCATCAGAATATTGTGCCCAGTTTTTTGCCAAAAAATGATCGTATAAAATATCCATAATTACGCCAGAATAATGCCCGTATTTTTCGTGTAAACGGTGTTTACTTTTTCTGTAAATAACGTGTGAGTCAGTAAATGTATCGATTTGTCGATGTAGTAAAATTCCTTTTTTTATTTCATTTGGAAATTGATTGTAATCATTTCCTCGAATTCCATCAGCCATAAAATTTCCAATTTTTATTAGATCATTGTTACCAGAAAGATATATGTGGGCTAGAAAGTTCATTCTGCTAATTTAGAAATTATAACTGATGAATAATAAAATTTAAATGGATTTAAAAGTGCAATTATTATATTTGTGACCAATATAAAATTTACAATTCAAAAAATAAAATAATTTTCAAATGACTTTAATAAAATCAATATCAGGAATTCGTGGAACAATTGGCGGAAAAGTAGGCGATAATTTAACTCCAGTTGATGCTGTAAAATTTGCATCTGCCTACGGAACTTGGTTGAAAACCTATTCTAAAAAAGAAAAACTTACAGTTGTTGTAGGTCGTGATGCCAGAATTTCTGGACCTATGATTCATAATTTAGTAGTCAATACTTTGGTAGGATTAGGAATTAATGTTATTGATTTAGGTTTGTCTACAACGCCAACAGTTGAAGTTGCTGTACCATTAGAAAATGCTGATGGTGGCATTATTTTGACTGCATCACACAATCCGAAACAATGGAATGCTTTAAAATTATTGAATGAAAAAGGTGAGTTTTTGAGCGGAGCAAATGGTGAAAAAATCCTAGAAATTGCTGAAGACGAAGCTTTTGATTTTTCGGAGGTAGATAATTTGGGTGAAATTACTATAAATGATGCTTATATGGATATTCATATCGACGAGGTTTTGAATTTGCCTTTAGTTGACATAGAAGCTGTAAAAGCAGCAAAATTTAAAGTTGTTGTTGATGGAGTAAATTCATCAGGAGGAATTATTATTCCAAAATTATTAGAATTAATGGGCGTTGAAGTGGTAAAATTATATTGCGAACCCAACGGACATTTTCCTCACAATCCAGAACCTTTAAAAGAACATTTAACAGATATTTCTGAATTGGTGGTTAAAGAAAAAGCACATTTAGGTGTTGTAGTAGATCCTGATGTAGATCGTTTGGCTTTCATTTGTGAAGATGGTGAAATGTTTGGCGAAGAATATACTTTGGTGGCTTGCGCCGATTTTGTTTTGGGTAAAACTCCAGGAAATACAGTATCAAATATGTCATCTTCAAGAGCTTTGCGTGATGTAACAGTTGCTCATAAAGGAAACTACGAAGCAAGCGCAGTTGGTGAAGTTAATGTTGTGGAGTTAATGAAAAAAAATAACGCCATTATTGGTGGAGAAGGAAATGGTGGAATTATTTATCCAGAATTGCATTATGGTCGTGATAGTTTGGTAGGTGTTGCTTTATTTTTAACGCATTTGGCATACAAGAAAATGTCAGTATCTGCATTGAGAGCTTCATATCCAGAATATTATATGAGCAAAAACAAAATCGAGTTGACACCACAAATAGATGTTGATGCAATTCTTGTAGCAATGACCGAAAAATACAAAAATGAAAATATCACAACTATTGATGGTGTAAAAATTGATTTTGCTGAAAATTGGGTACATTTAAGAAAATCAAATACTGAACCAATTATCAGAATTTATACTGAAGCTGCAACGCAAC
This sequence comes from Flavobacterium sp., assembly GCA_043748275.1. Lineage (GTDB taxonomy): Bacteria > Bacteroidota > Bacteroidia > Flavobacteriales > Flavobacteriaceae > Flavobacterium. Next base: position 21,924 of record JAYTNO010000075.1, read on the forward strand.
AAAAAGCTGATGATTTGGCTTTGAGAATTATGAATGAAATGAAAGTTATTGCAGGAATTTAGTTTTTCATTTTAAAAAGAAGTAATACCTTTACAATCAAATAAATCCAATAATAATGACTTCAACTGAAAACCGTATTCTTTCAACTGAATTAGAAAAATACTTTCAAGAATTTCGCAAAAATATTATTGGTATCAACCAAGAATTTGTTTCCCCAATTGGGAAAATGAAAATTATTTATACCGATTGGACCGCAAGCGGACGTTTGTATCGTCCAATTGAGGAAAAAATAATGAACGAATTTGGGCCATTTGTCGCCAATACCCATACCGAAACTACTGTTTCTGGAACAGCAATGACAATGGCATATCATAAAGCGCGACACATTATCAAAAATCACGTTAACGCAAATGAAAATGATGTTTTGATTACAGATGGAACTGGTATGACTGGAGTTGTCAATAAATTTCAACGTATTTTAGGATTGAAAATTCCTGAAAATATGAAAGCGCATACAACAATTCCAGAAGAGAACAAACCCATTGTTTTTATTTCTCATATGGAACACCATTCTAATCAAACCTCTTGGTTAGAAACTATTGCAGATGTAGTTGTGGTTCCAGCTTGCGAAAAAGGATTGTTTTGTTTAGATAATTTAAATGCATTATTAGAAAAATATAAAAACAGATCTTTAAAAATTGCTTCTATTACCTCGTGTTCAAATGTTACAGGAATTAAAACACCTTATTATGAAGTTGCAAAAATAATGCACCAACATAACGGATTGTGTTTTGTAGATTTTGCTTGTTCTGGTCCTTATGTAAAAATTGATATGCATCCTGAAGATCTTGAAAGTTATTTGGATGCTATTTTTGTTTCTCCACACAAATTTTTGGGCGGTCCAGGAACTTCTGGTGTGTTGGTTTTTAACAAAAAACTTTATAATAATATGATTCCAGATAATCCTGGAGGTGGTACCGTTTCTTGGACCAATCCTTGGGGTGAACATAAATATGTTGATAATATTGAAGATAGAGAAGATGGCGGAACTCCAGGTTTTCTTCAAGTTATTAAAACTGCTCTGGCAATACAATTAAAAGAGCAAATGGGTATTGATAATATTCTAAATAGAGAACACGAAATTGTAGAGTATATTTTTTCAGAATTAGGAAATGTACCCAATATCAAAATTCTTGCAGCACAACATCAAAATAGGTTAGGAGTTATCTCTTTTTATATTGATGATTTGCATTTTAGTTTAGGAGTTAAAATCTTGAATGACTGTTTTGGAATTCAAACACGTGGTGGATGCAGTTGTGCTGGAACTTATGGGCATTTTTTATTAAATGTAAATGAAGAAACGTCTCACAACTTAGTTTGCCAAATAGATTCAGGAGATTTAATTCAGAAACCAGGTTGGATAAGAATGTCAATACATCCTACCACAACCAATGCTGAAATAGAGTTTGTTTGTAATAGTATTAAAGATTTGGCAAAAAAACATCAAGAATGGGCAAAAGACTATGAATATAATAAAAACTCCAATGAATTTGTACATAAAAAAGCATTACCATTAGAAAAAGAAATGGTGGAAAACTGGTTTAAAGTATAAAGCTATCTGCGGTGTTTCCAACGTTTATGCGTCCATAAATAAAATTCTGGAGCTTCATAGATTTGTTGTTCAACAAGTTTAAGAAAATGATCTGTAATCTCGTAATTGGGAACTTCTTTTACATTATCAGAAAGAATTTCGAAACTAGCTTCATAAAAACCACGTTTTACTTTTTTGGTTCTTAAGAAAATCACATTCATATCATATTTTTTGGCAAGCATTTCAGCTCCTGTATGAACAGGAACTTCTATTCCCATAAATTTTTGCCAGTGAAAAACATTCGAAATTTTGGGAGATTGATCGCTTGCAAAACCATAAATACTCAAAATATTATTTTTAGAATTTTGACTTATAGTTGGTATAGTTTCTTTGGTAGTAATTAAATATGCTTTAAAACGAGAGCGAATATTTTTCACTAATTTATCAAAATAAGGATTGGCTATTTTTTTATAAATGCCATATCCTTTAAAGCCAATATGGTTGTTCATAGAAACTGCCCATTCATAACTAGCATAATGAGCACACATCAAAGCGATACTTTTTCCTTTCTTTTCAAAATCTTTATAAACTTCAATATTTGTAAAACGGTATCGATTATTAATTTCTTTTTCAGAAATTGACATGGTTTTTATCATTTCAAGAAACATATCGCACATATGAGAAAAGAATTTTTTTTCAATTGTTAATAGTTCTTTATCAGTAAGATGAGGCAGAGCAACAGACAGATTTTCACGAACAGTTTTTTTTCTATATCCAATAATATAATAAACTATTAGATAAATAAAATCTGAAAAAAGATATAATATTCGAAAAGGAAGTTTCGAAATTAACCACAACAACGGATAAAAAAGGAGATAAAGTAAAAATTGCATTCGCAAATGTTTTTTGCAAATATACAGTTAAAACAATATTTTAAAGATAGACATTAACAAAAGCTAAAGAACAATTGTTATTTTTACCACAATTAAATATAAAATATGAACACAATTCTTATAATTATTATTGTATCAAACATTTTGATGAGTTTTAAAGGCTTTAATGATTTAGCTTTTTTTAGAAAATACGAATTTCATATTGGTAGTATCAGAGCAGGAGAACAAATTAGAATGTTTTCATCGGCATTTTTACACGCTGATTTAGGACATTTATTTTTTAATATGTTTACCTTATATATGTTTGCACCAGTTGTCATTGAGTATTTCGGCGGATATTCATTTTTGATTATATATGTTGGCAGTTTAATTTTCGGGAGTTTATTAACTTTATTATTTCACAAAGACGATTATAATTACAGAGCAATTGGCGCATCTGGAGCAGTAACTGGAATTTTGTACTCAGCAATTTTGATACAACCAGATATGAGTTTGTATTTGTTTTTTATACCAATTCCAATACCTGCGTTTATTTTCGGAATAGGATATTTGTTATATTCTATTTACGGAATGAAAGCCAAAAATGATAATATTGGCCATACAGCCCATTTTGGAGGTGCAATTGGCGGCTATCTTATTACAATTATGAAAGATCCAGAAATGTTAACCAATAATACTTTAATGGTTGTGCTTTTGGCAATACCAATTATTATTCTATTTGTCATGGCAAAAATGGATAAATTATAATTGGCATATGTTTTGAATATAAATTTATAAACCAAAAAATCTATAAAATGAAAAAAGTAGTAGTAATTCTAATCACAATGTTGGCCACTATGACAAACGCGCAAACCACAGAACTCAAACCAATTCCTTTAATTAATGTTTCTGGTGAAGGAAAAATAAAAGTAACACCAGATCAGGCTTCCATTACTATTTCGGTAGAAAGTAAAGGAACAAAAGCGGTAGATGTGAAAAAAGAAAATGATTCCAAAATAGACGCTGTTTTGAAATTTATCAAAAAAATGAACATCGCAAAAGAAGATTTTCAAACGCAACGTGTGGCTTTGTATCCTAATTATGATTACGAAAAAAAGAAACATAATTATATGGCAAATCAAACTGTGGTCATTCTTTTAAAAGATTTATCAAAATATGATGCTTTGATGGATGGTTTGGTAGAAACTGGAATTAACAGAATTGATAATGTAGAATTCAAATCCTCAAAAATGACTTCATTGCAATCTGATGCTAGAAAATTAGCAATAAAAGATGCCAAAGCCAAAGCAGAAGATTTTGTATCAGTTTTGGGTCAAAAAGTAGGAAAAGCGATGACAATTTCAGACAATTCCCAAGGATATAACCCACCACCAGTAATGTATGCTATGAAAACGATGGCAATGGCAGATGGCGGAGCTGAACCTAGAGAAACATTAGCAACTGGCGAAATAGATATTATTGTAAACGTGAGTGTTAGCTTTGTTTTAGAATAATAAAAATTGAATTTAACAAAAATAAAAGTTCTGAGAAATCGGGGCTTTTTTTTTGTATATAGCTAATTTAAACAAACATTATTTTATAAAATGTTATATAACGAGTATTCAGGCTATGTGCCGATGAAAAGAATTTGAAAACCATTTATAATGTAATTTTACAACAAGTTTATAGGTAAGTGACTAATTATCAATAAATCAAACCCAAATTTATAAACACTATGAAAAGCAACCTACTTTTTACAGCAATTATTTTACTATTGTTTACAGAAAATACTTTTTCACAAGAGTATCATCCGTTGCTCAATAATTCCTCATGGTTAATTTATGATTGGGTTTCATGTTGTAGACCATCAGTAGAAAAAAGAATTGAAGAAGGAACGGATGAAGTTATAGGATTATATACCTACAAAAAATTTGAAGATCCTTTTCATTGTAGTAATGACATCAATTGGAATCCTATTTATACCCTTTATTTAAGGGAAGATATTGTAGAAAGAAAGGTATATAAATTAGTAAATGGAGCTGAGGTTTTATTATATGATTTTAATTTTGAGGTAGGTAGTACTATTTTTCAATATGGAAATAATTTTGTAGTAACAGCCATAGAAAATATTAATGTAGAAGGTGGCACTAGAAAAAAAATCACTCTACACAGTACTGAACTTTATTGTAATTCTAGTTTAAAACAAATATGGATTGAAGGAGTTGGCAGTAATAAACATCCTTTTTATCCTGAACATAATATGTACAATGTTTGTTCTGCTGGAGGAGGCTACAATATTGTTACAAAATGCAGTTTCCAAAACGGAGAACATATTTATGGAAGCCCTGATTGTGCAACTTTTTTGAATACTAATCAACAGAATGAAATTGCTTCAAATATTAATTTTTCTCCAAATCCTTTTACTGCAACTTTAAATATCAATTCTGAAATAGGTTTTCAAAATGCAACATTAAAATTGTATAATTCTATTGGGCATGTGGTAAGAGAAAATAATAACTTAAAAGGACAAAATATCAAAATCGATAGAGAAAATCTACAATCTGGATTGTATTTGATTCAATTATTTGAAAATAATAAATTGCTAAAAACTAGTAAAGTTTTAATTGCAGATTAAATTATATAGTATTTTCTACAAAATTTAAGAATATGAAAAATACAATTTTATTTATTATAATTTCTTTACTGTTGTTTGTAGAGAATACTTTTTCGCAAGAGTATCATCCTATGCTAAATAATTCATCATGGAAGATTGTCAAATCAGTTTCGTGCTGTATTGCTGATGAAGAAAATATTATTCAAGAAGGTATTGATATAGAAATAGGTTCACGTACTTATAAACAATTTATTGACCCATTTCCTAGTAATGTTTATTATAATTCTACTTATAATCTTCAAACTTTAGTTAATTTAAGAGAAGAAATTGCTGAAAGAAAAGTATATAAATTAGTAAATGGAACTGAGCTTTTATTGTATGATTTTAATTTTGAAATAGGGAATACAATTCATCAGTATGGAAATAATTTTGTAGTAACTGCTGTAAATTATATTCCTGTTGAAGGTGGTACTAGAAAGAAAATAACTTTAAGAAGCGAAGAATTATATTGTGGAGATAACTTAACTCTTGTATGGATAGAAGGAGTTGGTAGTGATAAAACTCCTTTTTATCCTGATCATAATATGTATAATGTTTGTTCATCAGGTGGAGGAATAATGGTTTTTACACAATGCAGTTTCCAAAACGGAGAACATATTTATGGAAATCCAGATTGCGCTACTTTTTTGAATATTAATCAACAGAATCAAATTGCTTCAAATATTAATTTTTCTCCAAATCCTTTTACTACAACTTTAAATATCAATTCTGAAATTGGATTTCAAGATATAACCTTAAAAATGTACAATTCTATTGGTCAATTAGTAAGAGAAAATGCGAACTTAAAAGGACAAAATATTACAATCGATAGAGAAAATCTTCAATCTGGATTGTATTTAATTCAATTATTTGAAAATAATAAATTGCTAAAAACTAATAAAGTTTTAATTAAAGATTAAGAAATTTATAAATTATATAAGCATAAAAAAAGTCCTGAAGTATCAGGACTTTTTTTGTGGGGAGAGCAGGATTCGAACCTGCGAAGTTCACACAGCAGATTTACAGTCTGCCCTCGTTGGCCGCTTGAGTATCTCCCCAAACCGGATGCAAATATAAAAACAGTTTTGAGGTTTACAAATTAAAACAGCATATATATTTGTATTAATTCTTAATTATTTGAAATTGAATTCAATAAAAAAATCTCCACAAGGGAGATTTTTTATATTCTAAGCTTTTGGGTAAATTATTTAGCCAAAAGTTCATTTAATTTGGCTTTTAGTTCATCACCTCTCAAATCTTTTCCAACAATTTTACCGTTAGAATCTATCAGAAATGTGGTTGGTATTTGTTCAACACCATATTGTTTTACAATAGGATCGTACCATTCTTTTAGGTTTGATACTTGGTTCCAAACCAATTTGTCTTTGGCAATAGCTTCTTTCCATCTTGAATGATTTGAATCTAAAGAAACACCTATGATGTTTAGTCCTTTTTTGTGATATTCATTGTAAATAGCAACTACATTAGGATTTTCTCTACGACATGGTCCACACCAAGATGCCCAAAAATCAACAATTGTAACTTTTCCAGCAATTTCTTGAAGAGAAATAATTTTTCCTTCAGGAGTTGGCGCCGAAAAGTTAGTATTTCATTTTGTTGCTGCTGCTGGCGCTTGATCTGGTGCTAGTGGCGCTTGAGCTTGTGGTGCAGGAGCAGGATTTTTTAATTGATCTAATTTGGTTTTTATTGCTTTACCGTGTTTAGTATCTTTTATAGATTGGTCTAAAGCAGTATAATATTTAGTGATTTTTTCAGCATCTGGTGCCATTTGATTAAACATTCCTTCAATGATTAAAGCTGAAATAAAAGCTTTTGGATGTGTAGTCACATAATCATCAGATTGTTTCACAAATTCTTCTTGAAATTTGCTGTATTCTTTTCTCAAAGCACCCATTACTACAGTGTCTTTTGCTTGATTGGCAGCATTCATTTTAGCCATATTGTCTTCTTGAAACTTCATCATTTTCTTCTGAATTTTCGTTCCGGCTTCTTTATATTTTGTTAACTCTTCATTATTGTAAGTTCCGGTTACTTTAGTAAGATTGACACTGTCTTTATTGATAACCATATCAATATCTCCATTTTCTAATATAAAAGGTACTTTTCCTTGAACAGTTTCAATTTGAATTAAATTCATTTCAGGTTCTTTTGCAGATCCTTTAATTGTAAATTTACCTTTTTCTATTTTAACAGTATCTACTGGTTTCAATTGACCTGTTTCGTCTTGAACTTCTAGAATAACAGTTTTGCCATCAGCAATTCCTTTTACAGTTCCCGTTATGATATATTCATTTTTTCCAGCTTTGTTGCAAGAAATCATTACAGCTACAGCTGAAAGTAATAAAAAGATTTTTTTCATTTTAAATTTAAATTTTTGATTTAAGTCTGCAAAAGTATTTAAAAAAATATCTCAAGACTATTTTTAAGACTTAATTTTTTGTTATTGTTATAATACCTATGACTTTAAAGTTGATGGACAAACAAAATGGGTTAATTTAACATCAGTATTTCTAATGCCGCTTATTCCTTTTTCTACATTAATAAAATTATGAAATCCTCTCGATTTTAGTATTGAAGCCATAATAACTGAACGATAACCACCAGCGCAATGCAAATAAAAGTTTTCGTTTTTAGGAATTGATGCAAAATTAGCGTTTACAGTATCCAAAGGAATATTATTTGCTTTTTCTACGTGTTCGGCTTCATATTCGCTTGGTTTTCTGGCATCTACAACAATACTTTTATCATCATATTCAGTTGCAAATTTTTCTGGTGATATAGAAGTGATAGTGTCAATTTCGAAACCAGCATTTTGCCATTCATTTATGCCACCTTTTAAGTAACCAAGAACATTATCAAAACCTACTCGAGATAATCTAGTTATAGTTTCTTCTTCTCTTCCTTCTGGTGTTACTAGCATTATAGGTTGTTTGACATTCATAATCAAGGAACCAACCCAAGGTGCAAAATTTCCTTGAATTCCAATAAAAATAGAATTTGGAATATGACTTTTTACATAATCATCTTCGTGTCTTACATCCAAAATTACAGCATCGGTTTGATTTGCAAGCATTTCAAATTCTTTTGCAGTCAGAGGTTTATTAGATTTAGAAAGTATAGCATCTAAACTTTCATACCCTTCAATATTCATCATCACGTTTTGAGGGAAATAGGCTGGTGGTAAACCTAATCCATCTAGAAGCTCTTTAGTAAATTCTTCACGAGTCATATCTGCGCGCAAAGCATAATTTGTTTTCTTTTGATTGCCTAGAGTATCAGTAGTTTCTTTGCTCATATTTTTGCCACAAGCACTTCCTGCACCGTGACTCGGATAGACAATTAAATCATCAGCCAAAGGCATAATTTTATTACGTAAAGAGTCATATAAATAGGAAGCTAATTTTTCTTGTGTTAAATCTTCAGAAAAAGCCTGAGCCAAATCTGGTCGACCAACATCACCTATAAATAAAGTATCTCCAGTAATAATGCCATGTTGTTTTCCTTTTTCATCAATAAGAAGATAACAAGTACTTTCTAGAGTATGACCAGGTGTGTGAATAGCTTTTACGATATAATTACCAACTTTAAATTCCTGATTGTCTGATGCAATTATGGCATCAAATTTTGGGTTTGCAGTTGGTCCATAAACAATTTTAGCACCCGTTTTTTGTGCTAAATCAATATGACCTGAAACAAAATCTGCGTGAAAATGAGTTTCAAAAATATATTTTATTTTAGCATTATCTTTTGTTGCTTTATCAATATAGGGTTGCACTTCTCTTAACGGATCAAAAATAGCAGCTTCACCATTATTTTCTAGATAATAGGCAGCTTGAGCAATACATCCGGTATATATTTGTTCGATTTTCATATTATTAAATTTAGAATGTAAAATTAATTATTTTTAAAGTTCTAAAGTCATTTTTCTTTAAAATAAAAAGAGTGTCTGAAATTTCAAACACTCTTCTTACGAATTTATAATTAAGTATAATTAAGCTTTTTTCTCTTCAGCTTTTTTTGCTGCACAACAACCTTTTTTCTCTTTTCCACAAGATTTTTTTTCGTCTTTAGAACAAGATTTTTCAGTTTTTGCTTTTTCTTTTTTTGGTTCTTCTTGAGCATTTACACTCATTGAGAATACTAATGCAAGTAATGTTAATGTTGAAACTAATTTTTTCATTATTATTTTTTTTAAAGTTGTAAATTAATGTTTTGTTATAATAGAAAACAAATATATAGAATAAATATTGTGTAAATCATAAATATTTATTAATTTCTATTTGAGAAATAATTCTTTGACAAATATAAAAATCGCCATTACTAGAACAAACCAACCAAATCCTTTTTTAAGTTGGTTTTCATTACTGAATTTGCTTAAAAATAATCCTGTAAAAATTCCAATCATTGCTAATGATGTGAAAATAAATAAAAATTTCCAATCAATTTCAAAACTTCCTAAATCTCCAGAAAATCCAATTAATGAGTTGAGTGCTATAATAAAAAGTGAAGTTCCAATGGCTTTTCGCATAGGTAATTTGGCAACAAAAACTAATGCAGGAATAATTAAAAAACCCCCACCAGCACCGATAAGTCCTATTAAAACACCAATTAGAATAATTTTTATAATTGTAAAAATTAAATTTGGTTTAGTTTCAATTTCATTTGACAATACGGGTCTTTTTCTTAACATCGACAGTGCTGCCATCAACATAACAATTGCAAAAAGAAGCATTAAAAAAGTATTTTTTGATAATGTAAAACTTGAAGTAGAAAAAATAATATTAGGAATAGCAGGAACTATAAATTTTCTAGTAAAAAAAACGGCTATAAATGAAGGAATTGCATAAAAAATAGCTGTTTTGACTTCAACAATTCCTTTTTTGAAATTCATAATTGTTCCAAATGCAGATGTCATTCCAACTATAAAAAGAGAATAAGCAGATGCTATAACAGGGTTGTATCCCATAATATAGACTAGAATTGGAACAGTCAAAATAGAGCCACCACCACCAGTGAGTCCTAAAATAATTCCAATAAAAAGCGCTCCGATATAACCAAGATATTCCAAAATAATAATTTATAAATTATTATCAAAAGTAAGATAATTTTTTGGTGATTACTTTTAACTAAAAATTAATAATCGTTTGAATCAATAAAATATACTAATTGAGTACTTTTATACACTATGCGAGACTATAACAACAAAGGATTTTTTTTTAAGAAATACGAAGCACCATTTCAGTCGCCGTTTGATAAACTTTTTGAAATTTTCAAAGAATTAATCACTCATACTTCAGGTGATTTTGATGAAGCCATTGATTGGTTGCGTCAGTTAGATAAAGAATATAAACTAACAGATAAAGATTATACCATTGATAATTTTATAGAAGATTTAAAGAAAAAAGGCTACATCCGAGACGAATTAAAAGAAGATGGTACTTCTGGAACAGGAATTACATCCAAAACCGAAAGAGCAATTCGACAAAGTGCACTTGACCAAATTTTCGGAAATTTAAAACGTTCAGGAGCAGGAAATCATAAAACAAAATACTCTGGAAGTGGCGATGAGCAAACCGGAGAATTCCGAGATTATCATTTTGGTGATGGTTTAGAAAGTATTTCCTTGACAGAAAGTTTACGAAATGCTCAAATAAATAATGGAGTTGACGAATTTCGTTTAACCGAAAACGATTTGGTTGTAGAAGAATCTAAATTCAAAGCCCAAATGAGTACGGTTTTGATGATAGATATCAGTCATAGTATGATATTATATGGTGAAGATAGAATTACTCCAGCCAAAAAAGTGGCTATGGCATTGGCAGAATTAATCACAACTCGTTATCCAAAAGATACCATAGATGTTATTGTTTTTGGTAATGATGCTTGGCCTATTGCTATAAAAGATTTGCCTTACCTAAAAGTTGGACCTTATCATACCAATACCGTTGCAGGTTTGCAATTGGCAATGGATATTTTGCGTAGAAAACGAAATACAAACAAGCAAATCTTTATGATTACCGACGGTAAACCAAGTTGTGTTCGCGAAAAAGATGGTACCTATTATATGAACAGTAATGGACTTGACGAATATATTGTAGAACAATGTTATAATCAAGCGCAACAAGCTAGAAAATTACATATTCCTATTACCACATTTATGATTGCCAACGATCCCTATTTGCAAAAATTTGTCAATCATTTTACTGAAGCCAATCAAGGAAAAGCATTTTATACAGGTTTGAAAGGTTTAGGAGAAATGATTTTTGAAGATTATGAAACCAATAGAAAAAAGAAGATTAAGTAAAATCAATTTCAATAATAAAAATCAATATCAATTTCAATAACAATTTCACTTTTAAATGAAAATAGAAAACATAAAAACACTAGGAGAATTAAAAGCATCTGGATATAAAAGTCAATCTATCAAAGACGAATTGCGCAACAATTTGCGAGAAAAAATAAAATCAGGAAAACCAGTTTTTGAAGGAGTACACGGATTTGAAAATACTGTAATTCCTGAATTAGAACGAGCCATTCTTTCGCGACACAACATCAATTTATTAGGACTTCGAGGTCAAGCCAAAACAAGATTGGCTCGTAAAATGATAGAGCTTCTTGATGAATATATGCCCATTGTTGAAGGTTCAGAAATAAATGATGATCCGTTTCATCCTATTTCTAGATTTGCTAAAGATTTAATTGAAGAAAAAGGAGATGAAACTCCTATAAAATGGATACATAGAAGTCAACGATTTTCAGAAAAATTAGCCACGCCAGATGTTAGCGTTGCAGATTTGATAGGAGATGTTGACCCAATAAAAGCAGCCAATTTAAAATTATCTTATGCTGATGATAGAGTCATTCATTTTGGGATGATTCCACGTGCCAATCGGTGTATTTTTGTAATTAATGAACTGCCCGATTTGCAAGCCAGAATTCAAGTTGCTTTATTTAATATTTTGCAAGAAGGCGATATTCAAATTCGTGGTTTTAAATTGAGAATGCCACTTGACATGCAATTTGTGTTTACTGCAAATCCAGAAGATTATACCAATAGAGGAAGCATTGTAACACCTCTAAAAGATAGAATTGGATCTCAAATTTTAACTCATTATCCCGAAAGTGTTGCCATTGCTAGAACTATAACAGCTCAAGAAGCTAAGTTTGATAAAGTACAATCAGATTTGGTTTATGTGCCAAGTCTAGCCAAAGACTTGCTAGAACAAATAAGTTTTGAAGCTCGCGAAAGTGAGTTTATTGATAACAAAAGCGGCGTTTCTGCAAGATTAAGTATTACCGCATTCGAGAATTTATTGAGTACTGCAGAACGGAGAGCATTAAGAAATGAAGATGATAAAACAACCGTTCGATTGTCAGATTTTATGGGAATCATTCCGTCAATTACAGGAAAAGTAGAATTGGTTTATGAAGGCGAACAAGAAGGTGCTGCTTTTGTAGCCCAACATCTTATAGGAGATGCAATTCGTACATTTTTTCCTGCCTATTTTCCAAAAATTGAAAAACTAGAACGCGATGCAGATGCAAGTCCTTTTGCTAAAATACTAGAATGGTTTTTTACCGAAACTGGTTTCGAATTGCTTGATGATGCTTCAGATGAAGAATACAAAAAGCAATTGGATGCAGTAAAACCATTAGAAGATATCATTCAAAAATACCAAACTCAAATTGCTTTAGAAGACAAATATTTTTTCAAAGAATTTGTCCTTTGGGGATTAGTAGAATATGATAAATTAAGCAAAGATAGAGTTGAAGTTGGGTATCAATTTAAAGATTTGTATGGAAGTTATATTAGTAAATTATAAGTTGTTGAGATTACTTAAAAAAAAAATGTATTTTCGCAAAAATTTAAATTAAAAATAATGAAAATCAAATTATTAAGTATCTTATTTCTTTTTTCAATAGGAAATATTTTTGCTCAAAGTATTTCTAATGAAAATGTAGAATTTCAATTGCTAAAACAACCAAAAATAGTAATTGACCCATCATCTAGACAATTAAAAGTTACTGTTACTTCTCCTTATAATGTTAAAGCAGAAGATGTAATTGCAAGATCAAAAGTAGACCATCAAAATGCTTTAAAAAATTATGATAAAGTTGTTGCTGATAGCGAAAAAGATTTTCAAGTAAGATTACAAGATTTTGCGACGGATACCAAAAAAGCGAATGAACAATTTGCATTAGAATCTGCAGAATTTAAAAAGCTTTCACTTTTAGAAAGGTTATCAATGACCGAACAAAAGAAAAATCCAGTTTTAGTTTTACCAAGTAGACCAGTATATTACAAACCTGTTCCACCAGTTTATGCAGAACCAAATCTAAACGATTATATTATTGTTGATAATAGTGTTTTAGCATCAAAAATTAATATTTCAGGATTTACCAAAGAAGGAAATTATATTGATGTTTTTACAGATATTCAATATGTGAATTTTCAAGATAATGCAGGGCAAACCTATGCAAATCAACCAACTAAGTTAATTGTAAAAGTAAATGGTGTTGAAAAACTAAATGAAACATATTTCAAAGAATTTAAGTTAATTGCCTCTTCACCAAGTAATAATATCAATAAACCACTTGCCGAAAAAAATCATTTAGAAAGTGTTATTGCTTTCATAAATCAATACTTGAATGATAATTACGGCTATAAAGCCATTACAAAAACAATTGCTATTGGAACAGTAAAAAATAAAGGAAAATATGATGATCTTGAAAGAGCTCATTTATATGTAACTACAAACTTAAAAAAATTACAACCAGAATTGTCAGATGTTAATGATATAGCGTATGCTAATATGAAAAAAGGGACAGATATTTGGCAACAGACATTAGATAAAATTGAATATAAAAATCCTAAATCAGATTTTAATTCAAAAATAGCTAAGTTTATCTATTTCAATTTATTACGTTTAAATCTTGGATTGGATAACAAAAAAGAAGCTGAGAAATATTTGAATCAGTTTCAAGAAAATTTAATCTATATGGATTTGTCATATGATGAAAAAAGAGAATTAGATAAATTGGAAAAAGATATTTATAAAAAAACAATTTAAAATGAAAAAATCAATCCTAATACTACTTTTTGTCTTTTCATCAAGTTTCTTTTTTGCACAAAATAATGAAATTAGTAAGAAGTTTGAGTTTAATTCTTTAACAGAAAAAGATGCAAAATTCGTTTTAAAAGATGCCTATAATCATTATTTATTTAGTGTCATCAATATCGATGGAATGTTGCGAAATAACATCATCAATTTAAGAAAATTCGATCAAAAAAATCAATTAGTTCAAACTTTTACACAAGATTTTGCTCCAAAAGATATTAGTACATTAAATAATTATTTAGCGTCATATGAAATTGGAAACGATAAAATTGTTGTTTTTACTGAAAGTTATTCTGGAAAGTTAAAGAAAAAAGAAATTTTTAAACACGTTTTTGATAAAACGTCTGGAAAATTTGAAACCTCTTTAATAACTACATATCCTATAGAATCACTATCAAAATCAGGAGATACTTATATAAGAAAATCCGAAAACAATAAATATATAGGAATTTGTTTTAGGAGAAATACTCCAAAAAAGGAACCTGAAAGTATTAATCTAATCATGTTAGATTTAAATACATTAAATACAGTTTGGCAAAAAGATGTAACCTTTGAAAGCACTTTTGTAACCAGAAGTATAACTGTTACCAATTCAGGAAAAGCAGTCTTGTTGCGCGAACCAAATAGTTATAAAGAAAAAAATTATTTAGTTCTAGTTTCTGCTGATGGTCAAGAAGATAAAACTTTTGAAACTGAAATTAAATTGCATGAACCTAAAGCAATTACTATTGGCAGTCAAGATTATTTATTAGCTTTTAATTATCCTGCAAAAGGAATTAGAAGAGGAGATTTTCAACATTTACTTTTTTATGATTTAGAAGCTGGAAGTACAATTCAAAACATAAGTGTTGGTGATTTTAATACAGTAAAAGATATTAAAGATGTAGTGATTCAAAATATCTTTCAACAAAATAACGAAATCATATTATTTGCCGAAGCAAAAGCTGAAATAGTGGTAAAACCAACACCAGGAATGGCAGTAAGTTGGGATACAAAATACAGATACGAAATGCCAACAATTATTGTTTTAGGAAATGATGGAACGTTAAAAAAGGGAGAGAAATTAGTAGACAGTTCAAATAAATCTTCTGAATTTTACCATTCTTTTGGATTAGTAAATATAAAAGGTAATTATCATATAAACAATGGTTTTAATGGAGGTTTTTATGCTCTAGAATCAGCTAATAATTATAATAATAATCAAAATAAATATGTTAGTTTGTCATATTTGATGAACCCAAGAGTAAATCCTGGCGATATTATGGTTTATCAATTATCAGCTTATATTCCAGAAAGTAACAGATTGATTTTTGCAGTAATGGCAAATGAAAAAGAAATGTATTTGGTAAATAATTTCAATTTCAAATAAAAAGCGAATATTTTCAAATTCTCAAAAAGCTAGTAATTCATTAAAATAATTACTAGCTTTTTTTAAATATATATAACATGAATAAATTATTACTCTTTGTTTTACTTTTTCCGCTATCAATTATAGCACAAGGATATACAAGTTATTTTACAGGCAATACTACTAATGTTACGAGAAACACAGAATCTGGAATTTGTTTGATGGGTGGCGCAACAGAACATGATAATGCCATGCGTTGGTTACTAGAAAAAGCAAATGGTGGCGATGTAGTAGTGCTAAGAAGTTCAGGAAGTAATGGCTATAATAACTATCTATATACAGATTTAGGAATTAATGTAAATTCTGTTGAAACATTAGTAATTACATCTGTTGCAGGAGCAATAAACCCATATGTTTTGGACAAAGTTGCCAATGCCGAAATGATTTGGTTTGCTGGTGGAGATCAAAATAATTATGTTTCCTTTTTCAAAAACAACACTTTAGAAGATTTGATAAACAATCATATTAATGTAAAACATGCGCCAATTGGTGGTACAAGCGCTGGAATGGCTATTTTATGTGGCAACTATTTTTCGGCACAAAACGGTTCGGTAACATCTGCACAAGCACTTGCAAATCCATACAATACATTGGTAACTTTAGGTAATGATGATTTTCTAGAAGTCCCATTTTTAAATAATGTCACAACAGATACTCATTTTGATTATTATGATAGAAAAGGAAGACTCACTGCTTTTATGGCAAAAATAGCAACCGATAATTCAAGAAGAACTTATGGTATTGCAGCCAATGAATATGTTGCAATATGCATTGATGCTTCAGGAAAAGCTAGTGTTTATGGTGATTATCCCAATTATCAAGAGTTTGCTTTTTTTGCTCAGTCCAATTGTGAAACTAGTTTTTTGCCAGAAACTTGTCAAATAAATACACCGTTAACTTGGAATAGAGATGGGGAAGCAGTAAAAGTATATAAAGTTCCTGGAACGATGAACGGAACAAATTATTTTCAATTATCAGATTGGCAAAACGGATTAGGTGGCGTTTGGGAAAATTGGACAGTGAATAATGGTGTTTTTAATTCAGTTTCTGGAATTGCAAGTAATTGTACCTTATCAATAAATAATTTTGAAAATAATGAATTTCAAATTTATCCAATTCCTTTCAATAATGAAATTATATTAAAAGGTGATAATTGTACAAATATTAAAGTATTTGATTCAATAGGGAAATTAATTTTTGAACAAGAATTAAATTCAAAAAGCATTAATACTTCTTCATGGAATTCAGGTGTTTATTTTCTAACATTTCTACAAAATAAAAATAGTATAAAGAGAAAAATTATAAAAAAATAAGGAAAATAATAAAATCATTCATAATCAGTAAAGGAACAATTAATTAAAATTGTTCCTTTTTTTATTGCTCAATAATTTGCAAATAGCGCTCTAAACTTTCTTTCTCAATTTGAGCAACAAATATAAGAAAATCTTCTTTTTTGTTTTTTGTTTGAGCAATTTCTAAAGCATTATAATACTGCATTCTTGAGTCATAATCACCTTTGATATTAGCTATTACATATCCATTTTGTAACAAAATTAAGTTCATTACCAAACGAGAAGTTCTACCATTACCATCAATAAATGGATGAATCGTAACCAATCTTTCGTGCATTTCTGCGGCAAGAACTATCGGATGCAAATTGTTTTTATTGGTTTCATACCAAATAAAAAAATCTTCCATTTCTTTAGCAACCATAAAAGGTTGAGGTGGCATAAACGAACTGCCTTTTATCATAACCTGAACGCGTCTATATCTTCCAGCATCTTCTGGATGAATGCCACGCAAAATTAAATTATGAATAGACAAAACTTCTCTCTCATTGAGCATAGAGTTTTTCTCCATAAGATGTTTGATATACCCAATTGCTTCTTGATGATTGATAGCTTCAAGATGCTCTCTCATACTTTTGCCAGAAATTGTCAATCCTTCATTGATGACCAAATCGGTCTCACGAAGAGTAAGCGTGTTTCCTTCTATTCGGTTACTTTCAAATGTATATTCGAGTTCTAATGCTTGTGAAATTCTAAAGCTATCAAATTGTCTAAACTGATCTAATTTTTTTTTCAAAGCATCAATTTCATTTAGAATCGAAACTAAATTAGAAGAAAGTTTTGGGCTACTTTTTAAGTAATTTGCTTTTTCTTCTTGAACTAAACCCATTGCTTTCATAGCCAATTCATCATCGCCAATTTCATAAAGAATTCGTTCTTTGAGCCAAGCAATCATCAAAGTCTCATAATTAATATTTAAAAACGAAGACAATTTAACAATTTGATCTTTTGTTGGTCTTCTAGTTCCATTTTCAAATTTGCTAATCAATGCTTGATCAATTTTGAGCTCTTGAGCAACTTCTCTAGTTTTTAAACCTTTAATTTCTCTTGCGTTTTTGAGTAATGTTTTCATTTTTTTTATTCTTAAAAAAGTCAAGACAAATTTAGTCATATTTATTTGTAAAAAAAAACTTTTCCCTAAAAGTTTTTTTTAATTCTATCAATATCTCTTTTGGTATCTTGCTCTTTTAGAGATTCTCTTTTATCGTATGTCTTTTTACCGCGACATAAACCTATGTCTAATTTGGCCAATCCTTTTTCGTTGGTATGCAATTTTAAAGGCACAATTGTCAAACCTTTTGCCTGTACACTTTTGGCAAGCGATTTTAATTCTCTTTTATTAAGCAGTAATTTTCGTTCACTTCTTGATTTGTGATTAAACTGATTTCCAAAAGCATATTCTTCGATATAAGTATTAATTGCAAAAAGTTCGTTATTACTAAATTCACAAAAACTTTCAGTGATATTTGCTTTTCCTAATCGTATCGATTTTATCTCAGTTCCAGCTAAAACAATTCCAGCGGTATAGGTTTCGAGAATTTCATAATCGAATCGTGCTCTTTTATTAAGAATATTTACAATTTTCAGCATAGGAATGCAAAGGTACAAACAATTTAAATAATTAAAAAAAATGTTCATTGTTAATAAACTTAATAAATTAGTGATAAAAATTTTATTGAATATGCATTTTGTACTATAAAAATTTATTAATTTGTTAAACTAATTATTAAATTAATGACTTATGACTAACAAATTACTTCAAATCTCAGTATTGTTATTGTTTGTTTTTGCATCTTGTACAAAAGAAGAAAACAATACAAATGTTGTTATTACTATTGATAGTTCTCAAAAAGAACCTTTAACAGCAAAGCAAGTCAATCAAAATATTGATGAATCTATCAATACAAAAGGTTCGTTCAATTGGAAAAACGCCTCCAATCATTTATTATGGAGTGCTTCCTATCAAGGAAATAATTTAATTTCCATTGGTTTCGGAGATTCAAAAGAAGATTTCGAAAGAGCAAAATCTCCAAATAATGCAAATATTCAAAATGAATTACTACAAATTATTTTGAAATATGAAAAGTTGCCTATGGATAAACTTCTAGTTTCATCTGATGAATATTTAAATCAAATGAATGTTGTTATCACAAAACAAGAAACAATTATTGCCTTAAGAAAAAGTCAATTCATTCGATATATTGAGCCAGCAGATTATAAATATTTTGCCACAAAAAATGCAGATTATAGATCGACATCAAGTTCTGGTTCTTCAGGTTGTGGCTATGACACGGCTACATTGAGCACTTCAGACTATACAACGATTACTCCAAACGCAAAAGCTCCTTGGGCATTTTATCAACACAATATTCCTAGTGCGTGGAATTATAGTACAGGTAGAGGTATTACAATTGGAGTTATAGATACTGGAGTTTCTCCAAATCAAACTTTATTGGGTTCTAGTTTCAATAATGGAGATTCTAGTGGAAGAACAATTCAAAAATTTGGTGTCTATATAGATTCTATTTGGCCTTGGAGCACTACAACAGATGGTGTAAATGATCTTTGCGGTCACGGAACTAGTATGGCTTCAGTTGCAACATCACCAAGAAATAACAAAGGACTGCCAGTTGGTGTTGCATATAATGCTAATCTGGTTACTTATAGAGCAGCTTCAAATGTAGTTTTAGATGGTTTTCAAGAACAAGAAGGTGTCAAAAAAGCATTTACTGCATTAGGAAATAATACTAGCGTGAAAATAATTTCAATGTCAATGGGACATATTTTTTCTGTTGGAAAAATTGAAGATGGTGTAAGATATGCCTATGGTAAAGGAAAATTAATCTTTTGTGCTGGCGGAACTTCTACAAGTTTTACAACATTTGTAGGCGTAATATTTCCAGCTTGGATGCCAGAAACTAATGCAGTAACTGGAGTAATTGAAGGAGCTACTTATCAAAAATGTGATGTTTGTCATACTGGAAATGAAATAGATTTTACAGTAGTAATGCAAAGAGCTGGGTCAGGAAATACTGTACCAGTTGATAGTTATTATGATAATCAATCAAATTATGTTGGCGGTTCATCAGTTGCAACTGCTACAACTGCAGGAATTGCGGCACTTGTTTGGGCAAAAAATCCAACTTGGACAAGGGATCAGGTATTGACAAAATTGAAACAATCTGCAAGTTTTTATCCAAATGCAAATTCGAGTTTTGGATATGGAAATATTAATGCATTACTAGCGGTTCAATAAATAAAATTTAAAGTTTTAAAAAATCCATCAAGATATTTTTTGATGGATTTTTTTTATTTTTATAACACTTGAAATTGTATTTTTGTACAATATAAAAACTATGTCAAAAGACCCACTTCACGGAATTACTTTACAACAAATTCTAGAAAAACTTGTAGCTTTTTATGGTTTTGATACATTAGGAGAACTGATAAAAATAAAATGTTTTACTGAAAATCCGAGTGTTAAATCAAGCTTAACTTTTTTGAGAAAAACAGAATGGGCAAGAAAAAAAGTAGAAGAATTATATATAAAAACTTTACCCAAACTTTAAAATAAAAAAAGACTTACAATATAAATTGTAAGCCCTTTTTTAAAATATATTTCCTTAAAAAGTATATTTAAGTCCACCATAAATATTTCTTCCGCCAGCATTTATGCCAGATGAAAAAGTACGATATTGTGTGTCTAAAATATTTTCGATTCCTGCAAAAATAGCCGCATTTTTAATAAAAGTAAAACTAGATTTCAAATTATAAGTTTGCCATGATGGCGCACCATTTTTAGAAGCATATTGCAAATTATCTTCTCCAGAAGGTGAATAATCATTTACATTTTTATTCCCGTTAAAATTCATATTCAAATCAATTGTGACACATTTATTTTCAAAACGAAATCCTGTTTTTCCATAAACAGGAGCAATGTGATCTAAAGGAAAATTTCCAGATTTGTTTTCAACGCTACCTATGCAAACAGATACATTTCCATAAAACAAAAAGTATTTGGTTAAGTTGTATTTTAAATTTGATGATAGTCCATAAATAGTACCTTTTCCTTGATTTTGATTAGCTAGAATTGTACTTGTTTGACCTCCGAATTCAATGGTATTTTGTCCATTAAAACTGAAATTATCTGTAACAATTGGGTCATACAATTTTGTAGTAAAAAAAGTATTTTCAAACTCAAAGCGATTTCCTTTCCAAAATGTAATGCCTAAATCTGCGGTTACAGATTTCTCAGGTTTTAGATCTTTATTAGGAACAATTAAAGTTCCTGGAGCACTTTCGAATATTTTTGATAAATCATCTATATTAGGAACTCTGTATGCAGTTGCTAAACTGAATGCAATTTTTACATTTTTGGTAGATTTATTTACAATACCAAAAGCTCCACTATAAGTTAAATTATCTTGTTTGATTTTTGTGTAAGGCAAATTCAGAAAATTTGTTTTTATCTCACTATTAAGTGATGTATATCCTAGTCTTGCACTTAAATTAAAAATAGTATTTCTATTTAAATTTGAATTTACACCAACAAATCCTTCAGTTTTTAAAGTGTTGTTTTTACTGTCAGGATAACGAGTATCGAGAATGGATTGGCTTCCAGTATTGATATTTTTTGCAAAAGCAGAAGATTTTAGATTGTCATAAGTACCATCAAATCCGTATATGAAATCAAAATTTCCAATTTTTGTTTTAAAATCAGAATTTAAGGCAAAAACAGAAACTTTTTCTATTCTGTTATTTTCGTTTAAATTTCCAAAATTTCGATTGATTCTACTTTCTTGAATGTTTTGATAACTTAAAGTAACATTCATATCGCTATTCAAAAAAACATTCTTTTTTTCTAATTTATAGGCTGAAAGTAATCTTTTTTGTGGACCATAATTCCAACTTGCTGTTTTTAGATTTCCACTACTATTTAAATCTGTCAAACGATCATATCTAGGAACATCAGAAGTAGTAGAATATTGAAAATTAAGGCTGTGTCGAGTAGAAGCTTCAGGTTTAAAAACCACTTTTTGCATAACATCATACTGTGTATAACCAGAGAATTTCTGAATATATTTATTCAGATTTTCAATTTGTGCATCAACTCCATTAATGGTTTGTACATAATAATTGCGTTCTCCAAAAAAATCATTCGAACCATTTTTATGTTTTCCCATTCGCAAATCACCAAAATCATTATAAGAAAATGAAGTTAATGTTGCCCATTTTTGACTTCCGAAATTAAAATCAAAATGACCAGATTTCCCTTCGTTTACAGAACTATAGTGGGATAAAAAAGTGCCAGAAAATTTTTTATTTCCGTTTTCTGATAGGAGTTTAGCATCTTTTGTTTTCAAAAATAGAGTTCCTCCAAGTGCATCACTACCATACATTGACGAAGCTGGACCAAACAAAACATCTATATTTTCAAGCATATTTTTATCTACAGTAATACTATTTTGTAGATGCCCTGAACGATAGATAAGATTATTCATTCTAATACCATCAACCATTAGCAAGATTCTACTTGCTTCAAATCCTCTAATAACAGGACTTCCGCCACCTTGTTGTGATTTTTGTATAGATAAAACACCCAAATTTGCAAGTACATCGGCAGTGTTTTGAGCGTTTTGCAACTCGATTTCTTTTTTAGAAATACTTTCTGTTTGTTGCGAAATATTTATTTTTGATTTTAAAAAACGTTGCGAATTAATCATTACTTGGTCTAATTGCACTGTTTTTGTCGTGTCTTTTTCAGTTTGCGAATATGCAAAAGTAGAAAACACAATAGTCATAAGAACTACTATTTTTTTCATTTATTAATGTATAAAGTTATTTTTATTTGAATCAAAAAAAAATACTTAACATGGTGGTTTTATTGGTAAATCAATAAATGAAATTACTTTTAAATTAGTGTCTAAATCAAAATTTGAATTTTTTTCAAAATAAAATGATGCTGCATAATTTGAGTGAAATTTTAGTTTTGAATTCAAATGTTTAGCAATAGAATTTGTTTTTTTCTTTTCTGAAATAGGTGTTTTGTGTTTGTTGAAAATTTGAGAAAATGTAACTCTAATATCATTCTCAAAATCATCTTTAACTACTTTTGCAAAAATTTTATTTGCTTTTTTTTCTATAGAAATTACATCATAGAAATCAGATTGAAAATGTATTTCTTTGCTATCATTAAATTTTTTCCAATCATCTATTGAGAATTCTAAAATCTTTGCAGAAGCGATTTTTTCTATTTGATATTGATGTCTATTATATTGAAAATGCTGAATAAAATCTCCTGTAAATGACAAAATCATTCCTAAAACATATAAGGAAAGGATTATGAAAACAGCAAATAAACTTTTTTTTGGAAACATTTAGAGTCTGTTTTTTTTCAAAAGAGAATATATTACAGTGTCCCAAAATTTACCTTCAGCATATTCGTTTTCTAAGAGATGCGCTTCTTTTACAAATCCGTTTTTTTGTAAAACTTTTTCCGATGCGAAGTTTCCGGGATCAATAACTGCTTCAATAGAATGCAGTTGCATGAAATCAAAACCATAATCAACAACAGTTTTAATAGCTTCTGAAACAATACCTTGACCGTGAAATTCTGGCAACAACATATAGCCAATTTCTGCTCTAAAATTTTCGGGTTGTATGCGATAATGACCTATAATTCCTAATAATTTAGGGTTTCCTTTTAGAGTAATTGCCCAATTAATACCCATATTAGTATCAATTTTTTCATTAATCATTGTTATATGTCCTAAAGCATCTTCTTTGGATTTTGCCAATGGTCTTGGAATAAATTTCATTGTTTCTGGATTACCACGAAGTTCTAAAACTTCATTAACATCATTTTCGTCTAACCGACGTAAAAATAATCTTTCGGTTTCTAGATTTTGAAAAGGCAGAAAATTTATGGTGAGCATTTTTTTTGATAAATTTATAAAATTTCGATGCAAAAACTACATTCAAACTCTTTTTTTGTTCTGATAAAATGAATGGCTTCTTTTTCTATCAATTTTCCTGAAGTTTCAATTGTATCAGAATATCCTAACCAAGGTTCAATGCAAATAAAAGGTGCATTAGTTTTTGTCCATAATCCTAAATTTTCAAAACCATTAAAATCTACTCTAAGAAAAGGGTTGTTATTATCTAAAATAGTGATTGTTCTTGATTTCAGTTTTTTGAAAATCATAGCATCTTTTTCAAATAACGAATAGTTGAGTGGCAATTGATTTTTTTCTAAAATAATAGAATTTGTTTTGTTTGAAAGCAAATCATCTTGCAATTCATAACTTGTCAAATTTTCTTGACATTCAAATGCTAAACTATAATCTTCAAAATTATTCGGAAGTGCAAATGCAGGATGAGCACCTATAGAAAAAGGCAATTCGAAATTATTTTTGTTGCTAATTTGATAACCAATTTCGAGTTTGTTGTCAAGTAAAGTGTAACTTATTTTTAACTCAAAATCAAAAGGATATACTTTTTTAGTTTCGACAGAAGAGCAAAGTGCAAAAACAGCTTTATTCTCAGCATGTTCTATCACTTCAAAAACCATATCACGAGCAAAACCGTGTCGAGGCAAGTTATAACTCACATCATTATATAAGTAAGTATTGTTTTTTAAAGTGCCTACAATTGGGAATAATACAGGCGAATGTTTGCCCCAAAATTCAGGATTTCCTTCCCACATAAATTCTTTCGAATTTTTATTTTTTAAAGAAAATAATTCTGCACCTTTTGCGTTTATTACTGCAGATAGTGTATTGTTTATTATTGTTGTATTCAAAATTATTAAAGATTTTATTAAATTTTTAGCAATATGTAAATTTATTTTATTACTTTCACTGTCCCAAATCTATTATTAATTAAATAACTTAACAATTATGACAAATACTTTTGAACCTATAGAGAAAGAAAATATTCAATCTCTAATATTTCCAAAAACAGACGTACTTATTGATAAAGATGCCATTTATCAACGCAATAATGATTTAACTCGTGCACAATCATTAGGCAATTTAGAACATTCCAAAATTAAGATTTTCTTTGAAGATAACCAATCAAAAAAAATGGTAGAAACAACCGTTTGGGCTGTTACCGACAATAGCGTTGTCCTCAAACAAGGAATCGGAATTCCTATTAATCGCATATTTAAATCAATTTAATTCTAATTTTTATTTTAAAAAACACCAATCAAACCACTGGTGTTTTTTTTATTTTTAGTTTTATGGAATTGTAATTTTAATGCTCATTTTAAACGGTTTAATACCTATATTTGTTTTCAGAAAAATAAACTGAAAAGTGAGTCAAATCAATAAACTAAAAATACTAAATGATCCTATTTATGGATTCATAACTATACCAAATCCATTAATTTACGATTTAATTCAGCATCCTTATTTTCAGCGATTGCGACGAATTTCTCAAATGGGAATGTCCTACTTAGTCTATCCTGGTGCGCATCATACACGTTTTCATCACGCTTTAGGTTGTATGCATATTATGCAAAAAGCAGTAGAAGTTTTACGTTTTAAAGGTGTAGATATTTCTAAAGAAGAAGAAAACGCTTTATTTGTAGCTATTTTATTACACGATATTGGTCATGGTCCATTTTCTCATGCTATGGAACATAGTATTGTAGAAAATATCAATCACGAAGCCATTTCGTTGTTGTTTATGAATCAGCTCAATTCTGAATTTGATGGAAAGTTATCATTAGCCATTCAAATTTTTAAAGGCGATTATCATAGAAAATTTATGTTGCAACTTATTTCTAGTCAGTTGGATATGGATAGAATGGATTATTTAAAAAGAGATAGTTTTTATACTGGAGTTGCCGAAGGAAATATCAATTCAGATCGATTAATTCAAATGATGAATGTGGTTGATGATGTTCTTGTGATGGAAGAAAAAGGAATTTATTCTATAGAAAAATTTCTAATGGCAAGAAGATTAATGTATTGGCAAGCGTATTTGCATAAAACAAGTTTAGTAGCTGAGCTGATTTTGACCAAAATATTAAAAAGAGCCAAAGAATTGACCATAAAAGGAATTGTTTTGTCTTGTAGCGAATCATTACTTTATTTTATGAATCATAAAGTAGAAATGGAAGATTTTACTAGTGATGTATTGAATAAATTTTCGCAATTAGATGATTTTGATATTGTTAGCGCAATAAAATCTTGGCAAAACAATGATGATTTTATATTGAGTTCACTTAGTAAAATGATTATTAATCGCGATTTATTGAAAATAAAATTAAGTAGCGAAAAATTTACAAACGAAGAAATTCAAGCGTTAAGAGAACGATTTTCTAAACAAAATAACATTAGTATTGCAGAGTCAAATTACTTTATTTATAAAGGAAAAATCAAAAATCAAGCCTATAGCAAAGATGCAGAGCCAATACATATATTAAAAAAAGATAAGACTATTGAGGATGTAATTGAAGCATCAGATCAATTAAATTTGAAAGCGTTGTCTAAACCGGTTACCAAATATTATATTTGTTACCCAAAACAACTACTTTAAAAGTAGCAACTAAAATCTATTTTTTATATTTTTGTGGCTTTATAAAAAACCAAACTATTTTTTTTAATAGTTGAAAAATAAAAAATTGCAAGTTCCATTCTTTACCGAAGGAAAATACAATCAGATAAAATGAAATTTACAGCAGAGCAAATAGCGGGTATTTTAGAAGGTGAAGTAGTTGGAAATCCAAAT
The DNA here is from genome assembly GCA_043748275.1 of Flavobacterium sp. Taxonomy (GTDB): domain Bacteria; phylum Bacteroidota; class Bacteroidia; order Flavobacteriales; family Flavobacteriaceae; genus Flavobacterium. The sequence continues at coordinate 48,675 of JAYTNO010000075.1, forward strand.
GCTGAGGTTTATAAATTATCGAAAATAGAAGAAGGAACTGTTGGTTCGCTTACTTTTTTGTCTAATCCAAAATACGAACCATATATATATAATACTTTAGCAACTATCATTATTGTTAATAATACATTTATTCCTGAATCTCCTATTACAACAACTTTAATAAAAGTGGAGGATGCCTATTTGTCTTTCACAAAATTATTAGAGTTTTATGATCAGGCAAAAAACAATAAAATTGGTATTGAAGAACCTTCATTTCTATCTAAATCTGCAAAATATGGCGAAAATCTATATTTAGGAAGTTTTAGTTATGTAAGTAATAATGTAGTAATGGGTGATAATGTCAAAATATACCCCAATTGTTATATTGGTGATAATGTAGTTTTGGGAAATAATGTTACCCTTTTTGCTGGAGCAAAAGTTCATGCTGATTGTATTATAGGTAATGATTGCGCTATTTATTCAGGAGCAATAATTGGAGCCGATGGTTTTGGTTTTGCACCAAATGCCGATGGTAGTTATACAAAAATTCCTCAAATTGGTAATGTAATTATAGAAGATGCTGTAGATATTGGTTCTTGTACAACAATTGACAGAGCCACAATGGGTTCAACCATTATTAGAAAAGGAGTAAAATTAGACAATCAAATACAGATTGCACATAATGTAGAGATTGGAGAAAATACTGTAATTGCAGCCCAAACCGGAATTGCAGGTTCTACAAAAATTGGTAAAAACTGCATGATTGGTGGCCAAGTAGGTATTGCTGGACATCTTGTTATTGGTAACAATGTTCGTATACAAGCCCAATCGGGTGTTGGAAGAAATATGAAAGATGGCGAAATAGTGCAAGGAAGTCCAACATTTGGATATTCAGATTTTAGTAAATCATATGTACATTTCAAGAATTTGCCAAAAATAGTTTCAGAAATAGAAGATTTAAAAAAAACAATAAACAATAAAGAATAAATACTATGGTTAAACAGAAAACCATTAAGAAAGAAATTTCTCTTACTGGAGTTGGATTGCACACTGGAAAAGAAGTTAAAATGACTTTCAAGCCTGCGCCTGTAAACAATGGGTTCACTTTTGTTCGAGTTGATTTAGAAGGAAGTCCAATAATAGAAGCCGATGCAAACTACGTTGTAAATACGCAACGAGGTACCAATTTAGAAAAATTAGGTGTTAAAATTCAAACTTCAGAACACGTTCTTGCTGCTTTTGTAGGTTGTGATGTCGATAATGTAATAATAGAATTAGATGCCTCAGAACCACCAATTATGGATGGTTCATCAAAATATTTTGTTGAAGCAATAGAAAAAGCTGGAGTAGAAGAGCAAGAGGCAAATAGAAATGTTTATGTTGTAAAAGAAGTTATTTCATTTATTGATGAAGCAACTGGAAGTGAAATCTTAGTGATGCCAAGTGAGGAATATCAAGTAACCGCTATGGTTGATTTTGGCACCAAGGTATTAGGAACTCAAAATGCAACTCTAAAAAATCTTTCTGATTTCAAAACCGAAATTGCCGATGCAAGAACCTTTAGTTTTCTTCATGAATTAGAAACATTGCTTGACGAAGGTTTAATAAAAGGTGGCGATTTAAACAATGCTATTGTTTATGTTGATAAAGAGATTTCTGAAAAAACAATGAACCACCTTAAGGTAGCATTTGGAAAAGAAAAAATATCGGTAAAACCAAATGGTATTTTAGATAATTTAACATTGCACTATCCAAACGAAGCTGCAAGACACAAATTGCTTGATGTTATAGGAGATTTAGCTTTAATTGGTACAAGAATTCAAGGAAAAATTATTGCCAATAAACCAGGACATTTTGTAAATACACAATTTGCAAAAAAAATGTCAAAAATCATAAAAATAGAACAACGAAATTATGTTCCGGTTTATGATTTAAACAAGGAACCGTTGATGGATATTCATAAAATAATGAGTATTCTACCACATCGTCCACCATTTTTATTTTTAGACAGAATAATAGAAATGACCGAAAATCATGTTGTTGGTTTGAAAAATGTCACAATGAACGAAAGTTTTTTTGTAGGTCACTTTCCAGGAGCACCAGTAATGCCAGGAGTAATAATTGTAGAAGCAATGGCTCAAACGGGAGGAATTTTAATTTTAAGTTCAGTTCCAGATCCAGAAAATTATCTGACCTATTTTATGAAAATTGATAATGTAAAATTCAAACATAAAGTTTTACCGGGTGATACATTAATTTTTAAATGTGATTTAATTTCTCCAATAAGAAGAGGAATTTGTCATATGCAAGCCAACGCATACGCCAACGGAAAACTAGTTGCAGAAGCAGAACTAATGGCTCAAATAGCAAAAAAACAATAAAAAAGTAAAAGCATATGAATCAACCATTAGCTTATGTTCATCCAGGTGCAAAAATCGCCAAAAATGTAGTTATAGAACCTTTTACAACCATTCATAATAATGTAATTATTGGAGATGGAACTTGGATAGGATCAAATGTTACTATTATGGAAGGTGCACGAATTGGAAAAAATTGTAATATTTTTCCAGGTGCAGTTATTTCTGCAGTACCACAAGATTTAAAATTTGGAGGAGAAGATTCTTTGGTAATAATTGGAGACAATTGTACAATAAGAGAATGTGTAACTATAAATAGAGGAACAATAGCTTCTGGTCAAACAACCTTAGGGAATAATTGTTTGATAATGGCAACAGCCCATATTGCCCACGATTGCCATATTGGTGATAACTCAATTATTGTAAATGGTGTTGCACTAGCAGGTCACGTAATTGTTGGGAAATATGCTGTAATTGGAGGTCTAGCAGCAATACATCAGTTTATTCATATTGGTGACCATGCCATGGTTTCTGGTGGGTCATTAGTTAGAAAAGATGTACCGCCATTTACAAAAGCTGCCAAAGAACCTCTATCTTATGTAGGAATCAATTCAGTTGGTTTGCGTAGAAGAGGATTTACCACAGAAAAAATTAGAGAAATTCAAGATATTTATAGAATATTGTACCAGAAAAATTACAATACATCACAAGCTGTGAGTATCATTGAAGCAGAAATGGAAGCAACAACAGAACGTGACGAAATTCTTGATTTTATCAGAAACTCTTCAAGAGGAGTAATGAAAGGATATTCAGGGAATTATTAAATAAAAAAAATCAATATAAAGATTGATAAAATACAAACATTAAAAATAAATTAAAATGGCATCTACATCAGATATTAAAAACGGATTGTGTATAAAATACAATAATGATATTTATAAAATCATTGAATTTCTTCACGTAAAACCAGGAAAAGGACCAGCATTTGTAAGAACAAAATTAAGAAGTCTTTCTAACGGAAAAGTATTAGATAATACATTTTCTGCAGGTCATAAAATTGAAGAAGTTCGTGTTGAAAATCATAAATTTCAGTTTTTATATCCAGAAGGAGATTTGTTTCATTTTATGAATGTAGAGTCATTTGAGCAAATTTCATTAAACAAAAATATTCTTGATTCACCAGATTTATTAAAAGAAGGCGAAAGTGTAATGGTAAGTATCAATACTGAAACTGATTTACCTTTATCTGTTGATATGCCTGCTTCAGTAATTCTTGAAGTTACTTATGCTGAACCTGGAGTAAAAGGAAATACTGCTACAAATGCAACTAAATCTGCAACTGTAGAAACTGGTGCAACAGTAAATGTGCCTTTGTTTATTAATGAAGGTGACAAAATTAAAATTGATACTACAAGTGGAAATTATATGGAACGTGTAAAATAATTTTTCACAACTTTAATACATCATATGAAATTTAATACAGTTCAGACTTTACAAGAAATTGCCCATATTATACAATGTGAATATATTGGCAATAAAGACTTTCCAGTGTATGGAATGAACGAAATTCATGTAGTCGAAAGTGGCGATATTGTTTTTGTAGACCATCCAAAATACTACGAAAAAGCTTTAAATTCTGCCGCAACTATTATTTTAATCAATAAAAAAGTAGATTGTCCAGAAGGAAAAGCATTATTAATTTCAGATGATCCGTTTAGAGATTTTAATAAATTATCGAAACATTTTAGACCATTTCGATTTTCAAATGTTTCTATTTCAGATTCAGCCAAAATAGGCGAAAATACTATTATTCAACCTAATACATTTATTGGAAATCATGTATCGATTGGTAAAAATTGTATCATTCATTCAAATGTTTCAATTTATGATCAAACCATTATTGGAAACAATGTTATTATTCATGCAGGAACTGTTCTTGGTGCAGATGCGTTTTATTACAAAAAACGTCCAGATGGATTTGACCAATTGGTATCTTGCGGAAGAGTAGTTATAGAAAACAATGTTGGTATTGGTGCATTATGTACTATAGATAAAGGTGTTACAGGAGATACTACAATTGGTGAAGGTACCAAAATAGACAATCAGGTACACGTTGGTCACGATACAGTTATTGGTAAAAAATGTTTAATTGCATCTCAAACGGGTATTGCAGGTTGTGTTATCATAGAAGACGAAGTAACACTTTGGGGTCAAGTAGGAACAACAAGCGGTATAACCATTGGTGAAAAAGCAGTAATTATGGGTCAAACTGGAGTTACTAAATCTGTAGCTGGAGGAAAATCTTATTTTGGAACACCAATTCAAGAATCAAGAGAAACTTTAAAACAATTAGCGAATATTAAAAAAATTCCCGAAATTTTAAATAAATTAAAATAAATATGTCATCCAAAAGTATTGTTCAAGAATTTTATAAATCAGATGCACTTATAAATAGTGATAGTTTAGTTGCCTTTTTACATCCTGAAGTAATTTTAGATTGGAATAGTAGCAAAGGATTTCTACAAATGAAATATGATGAAATCACAGCTTTGGCAAATGAACTTGGAAAAGCATATATACGATCAAAAGTTAGAATTAGCCATATTCTAGAAGAAGATAATCTTGTTTCAGTGCGATATTCACATTATGTAAAAACAGTTGAAAATCCGCGTGAAGAAATGCTTTTGGCCCATTTTATTGTCATCTGGGAATTAAAAGACAACAAACTTTTTAGAGGATATCAAATGAGTCAATTGTCATAAATTAAATAGGATAAAAACTTTAAAAGTAATTTTCAAAACCTTACTTTTGCAACACAAAATAAAAACAACCAAAAAAATATAATATGAGTGTTTTAGTTAATAAAGATTCAAAAATAATTGTTCAAGGATTTACAGGAAGCGAAGGAACTTTTCACGCATCACAAATGATTGAATACGGAACAAATGTTGTAGGTGGTGTTACTCCAGGAAAAGGAGGAACAACACATTTAGACAGACCAGTTTTTAATACCGTTAAAGATGCAGTAGAACAAGCTGGAGCAGATACAACTATTATTTTTGTACCACCAGCTTTTGCAGCAGATGCAATTATGGAAGCTGCTGATGCAGGAATAAAAGTAATTATTACCATTACAGAAGGAATTCCTGTTGCTGATATGATCAAAGCAAACGAATATATTAAAACTAGAAATTGCACATTAATTGGTCCAAATTGTCCAGGAATTATTACTCCTGGAGAAGCAAAAGTTGGTATTATGCCAGGATTTGTTTTCAAAAAAGGAAATGTTGGAATCGTTTCTAAGTCAGGAACTTTAACTTATGAAGCTGCAGATCAAGTAGTAAAGCAAGGTATGGGTATTACAACTGCAATTGGTATTGGTGGAGATCCAATTATTGGAACTACTACAAAAGCGGCTGTTGAATTATTGATGAATGATCCAGAAACCAAATGTATCGTTATGATTGGTGAAATTGGTGGTCAACTAGAAGCAGATGCTGCAAAATGGATTAAAGCTGACGGAAATAGAAAACCTGTTGTAGGATTTATAGCAGGAGAAACTGCTCCAAAAGGGAGAACTATGGGTCACGCTGGTGCAATTGTTGGAGGTTCTGATGATACTGCTGAGGCAAAAAAACGTATCATGAGAGAATGTGGTATTCACGTTGTAGATTCTCCAGCAGAAATTGGGAAAAAAGTAAAAGAAATAATGGGATAATATTTAAAACGTACGACACTATCCTAAAAAGTGTGTAAGTTTAAAAATATAGGGGTTTGACTTTTTAATTAAAGTTGAACCCTTTTTTCAAAAATAGTTAAGAACTGGTTGA
>JAYTNO010000076.1:0-1776 GCA_043748275.1 Flavobacterium sp.
GTTCGAAGAAGTGATTCCTGAAAATAAAAAGGTTTAAGAATGGTTTGGTGTGGGTTTGTGTGTAACATAATATATTAAGTTTTAGGTCGATTCATATATTTAATGAGGTTTATCAAATTCAAAAGTTTCAAAAAAGAAACAGCATAAATAAAACATCAGTTATAATACAAATAAAGCGAAAATTGTAATATCTTACAAGTCTAATTTTGCATTTAATACCCTTATAAGCCCTTAGCAGTACACTATTTGGCGTTTTTCATTTTTTACATTTCGTAATTATTTTTCAACATAATCTTCTTAAATATTATAAAAAAGGAACAATTCTCAATTAGTCTAATACTTTTGGCCTAGAAAAATAATTTCATTATTGGGTTAATATTGATTTCTGGATAATTAGTTAACAGTTATAATTCGATAAATTAAATTTTCAGGACAATTGTTTAAAAAGTAAAACATCTTTCAGGATTTGAAGATTCTATCAGAAAAGAAGCATCCGTATCATCCTCGGCTTTTTCAATATTTTCTGTTTAATCGGAATTTAAGGAGAATTAATTTTTTTGCAGATTGAGTCGTAATATTTTGATTGCAAAGAAAACATCGATAAACGCAACCTATTTATGTTCTTAAAATCGATGGTAGAACATAAAAATGTTCATTTTTTGATTGTCTTCAGTTTTGGTTTATTTTCAAATATTAATAAATTATTCTAAAAATTATTTTCTTAGCTATGTATTTTAATCCAAATTTTTTTAAAAAAATATGGACAGATTAATATAATATTTAAGTAGAGATTTTTCTCTGCAAAGAATAGACTGAAGTTCCTAAAAGTCCATTGCTGGTAATATCCAATTGTGAAAAACCTCAATTAGTCGGATATTCTATATTTTGAATTTTCGGAAAAGCACATATCCAGATTCTGCAACTAAGTAATTTGAACAATTAAGTGAATTAGGAAATCAATTTTCAATGGCTCTATCAGTATGATTACTGCTTTTTTGATTCAAATGAGTTACACTTTTGGGTAAGGGCACATTAGAAAAAGACTCAAATATCCATTGTTTTGATTTCACCAGGGAGGAAAGGAGATATTTTTCATTATCAGTTTTGATTGGAATATACACAAACATTATTGTTGAAATAGCTTATAAGGTAGTATGTGTTTAATAAATTTAATATAAATCGGCAAAAAAGTGTTTTCACACCAGACAATTTCAGCCGACAGAATGGGCCGGGTTTAAAATCCCGGCCTTTTTTAATAAGTCCATACTAATATATGCGGACTGTAAAAGCATTTATTTTTTTCGTTTTCATTCGCGCAGGGTCAGGTATCGTTGAATGAGATTACTGGCAGGCAATCAAAAATTTATCAATTGATAAAATCACAGGGGAAGGCATATCCATTTATAAATATTATGTCAGAAGAAGATACGAAGACCTTAAAAGTTTATGTGCCCGTGAAACGGTTTCATTCAGATATAAAAAATGTTGTAATCGTACTTAGCAATGGGCAGGCCATTGTCAAAATGCTTTCAAAAATAGAGGTAAGACAAAGTGAAATTGCTGGTAGTATGTTGAATGTATTTCATTTGCAGATGAATAAATTTGATATTGAACTTTTAAAGGAAAATAAAGTAATGTTATTTCAATTTCAGGATTTTGCTTTAGAGCTGGATCCGGAAATTCAAGCTGGAATTCAAAATGTATTGAGTAAATAAATTAGTAGCGTTACTCGAAAGGTTTTTATCTCTATGCAGCCTCGAGCATTGCATTTAAGTA
>JAYTNO010000077.1:0-1771 GCA_043748275.1 Flavobacterium sp.
TCAGTCAACAGAAATTTATATTGGTGTAGGTAAAGAGGGCTTAGCTCCAACTAAAATGCCGCATGTAATGGAAGTAGAGGCAAATGTATTGGCAGATAAATTATCACAAACAAAAAGCAAAAATGTAAAAATTTATTTTGATTATTTGCCTCAAGAAAATCATGCTACAATAATGCATCAGGCGGTTTCGAATTCATTTAGGCTATTATATAAGAAAGTCCCCAAGGAATAATGTTATAAATGCATAGTTTAAATTACGAAAAACCCTATTTTAGATAGGGATTGAACTAAATTTTTTATTAAATTTGAAATTCAATTGAATTTTTAGACTTCAATTTCTTTATTTTGCCATAGTTAGAAGCTATTAAAATTAGGTTTTGATGCGATCCTAATTTAATACTAGATGTGAGGAACAAACAGGTAAAAAAAGCGAGTTTAAAATGTTGTGTGACGATAAAAATTTACACTACTAAGAAATCTCAAAAAATAGGTCAATGGAAGATAATATAAATAAAACCGCAAACACGTCTCCGGCTAACATAACAATTCCTAAAGTGACCGGTATTGGAGGCGTTTTCTTTTCAGCCGACAATCTGGAAGAAACAAAGGAGTGGTATAGTAGAAATTTGGGAATTGAGATCAATGCTTGGGGTTCTTCGAGTTTTGAAACAAGAAATATCGATAAGCCAGATGAAATAAATTCTCTTCAATGGAAGCCATTCAAACGGGGAGACGATTATTTTTCTCCATCCAAAAAAGATTTTATGATCAATTATCAAGTTCAAAATCTTGAGGGGTTAATAGTCAAATTAAAAGAAAATGGAGTTACAATACTTGATAGCATTGCAACATACGACTATGGAAAGTTCGTCCATATTATGGATTCAGAAGGTAATAAAATTGAACTCTGGGAGCCAAGTGACGAGAAATAAAAAAAGATGGACATACCTTATTCCAATAAAAATTATAGGGATGAGAGAAGTAAAAAGGATTTTACAAAGTAAATGGTGAGCGATGAAAAAAAGAACTTTAATTATTATTGGCTTAGCGACATCTTTTTGTTTTGGTTTCGCAGTGAAGACAGTTATATCGGATCAATCTAGCGATGAAAATAAATTGAAAAGGGTAACGAGTATTGGAGGAATCTTTTTCAAATGCAAAGACCCTAAAAAAATAAGAGAATGGTATCAAGAGCATCTTGGTTTAAATACAAATCAATATGGGGCAGTATTTGAATGGCGACAAGGAGCAGATTCTTCAAAAAAAGGTTTTTCGCAATGGAGTCCATTTTCAGAAAAGGCAAAATATTTTGAACCGTCTACCAAAGATTTTATGATCAACTACCGTGTTGATAATTTGATAACTCTTGTAGAAGAATTAAAGAAGGAGGGAGTTACAATCACCGATACAATGGAAACGTATGATTATGGAAAGTTTATCCACATTATGGATATTGAAGGAAACAAGGTAGAGTTGTGGGAAGCAAATGATATTGAATATGAAAAGTTGGGAAATCAAATGGGAAGCAAAACCATTAAATAGCAAATGGAAGAGTTGAAATATTTTAATATTAAATAGCGTATAAAGCTCACTTGAGAAAAGTGTTATTCAATGTGAGTATTAAAATTATAGATAGAGGAGGAAGATTAATCGTTTGAAACAAGCTAGAAGAAAATCTTAAAGTCATGGGAAATACTGGCAATCACGATGAACGCATTGCAAAATTAACATTTGCCTCAGTGTACCCTCTTTATCTCGCCAAAGTGGAACG
>JAYTNO010000078.1:0-12472 GCA_043748275.1 Flavobacterium sp.
TGTTTTTAAGTTGTTATTTTGATGTAGTAAAATTCGATAAACTTGAAAATAATATGTTATATAATGCTGTATTATTGTTATATAATTCTTTGCTTTTCAAATATTTATATTATTCTTTATCAGCTTGTACGCACCATAATAATTCTTTAATAAAAGGAGCCGCAAGTCCATCTGTTGTTTCTTTATGAATAGCGTTTCCTTTATCATCATAATTGTCTTGCACATTTGCGACTTGAAAAACGGCTGGAACTGTCCAAGCCATCATTTTAAATAAAACAAATTGAAGGGAAATAAGACATTGAGATCCTCCAAATCCGCCAGAAGAAACAGTTACTATTGCTATAGGTTTATGTCTCCATTCTTCGTATAATAAATCAATTGCATTTTTTAGACTTGCTGGAAAACTACCGTTATATTCTGGAGTAACTATAATAATTCCATCTGCAGAAATGATTTGGTTTTTAAATTCTAACGTTTTTAAACTTGGATTTTTTTGATTTTTTAATTTATCCTCAAATAAAGGAAAATCATATTCTTTTAAATCTATTATCTGTGGTGTAGCTAGATTATTATTAGCTAAATAATTTTCGAAATATAAGGCTACATTGTGACTTTTTCTATCGTTTCTAATACTAGACGAAATAATTGCGATGTTATACATAGTGAATTATTTTTTTAGTAATTGAATTAATTCATTTGCTACTGCTTCTGAAGAACCTGGGTTTTGACCTGTAATAAGCAAACCATCTTTTACAACATAACTTGCCCAATCTTCTTTTTTGCTATATATTCCTCCTTTGCTTTTGAGTTCATCTTCTAGCATAAAGGGTACAATTTTATCTAACTGTACCGCTTGTTCTTCGGTATTTGAAAAGCCTGTAACTTTTTTTCCTTTTATCAAAAAATTACCATTCTCATCTTTTGCATTTAATAAAACAGAAGGTGCGTGGCATACTGTGGCAATTGGTTTTTTAGAATCCCAAAAATTTTCAATCAAATTGATAGAATCTTTGTCTGTCGTTAAATCCCATAATGGGCCGTGACCACCAGGATAAAAAACGGCATCAAAATCATCTTCTGAAACTTCTGTTAGTTTTTTGGTATTTGCCATTAGAGCCAATAAATTGGAATCATTTTTATAACGTTTTGTGGCTTCTGTTTGATTTTCTGGAGTGTCACTTTTTGGATCTATTGGTGGTTGTCCTCCTTTTGGCGTAGCAATTGTAATTTCTGCTCCTGCTTCTAGAAAAATGTAATATGGGTTTGCAAACTCTTCTATCCAAAATCCTGTTTTGTGATCTGTATTTCCTAGTTTAGCGTGTGATGTAAGAATGATTAATATTTTCATTATTTATGATTTTTTTTATAAAATAAAATGTGCTTCTGATGTAATAGGGATATTTAAAACTTTTGAAACAAAACAATTTTTTTCGGCATCTTTTACAATTGCGTCAAAATCTTGTACAGCAATTCCTTTTACCAAAGCTGTAATTTTTAAATGAATTGCTGTAATACTTTTGTTATCCATAGTTAATGTAGCAACGGTGTCTAAAGTAGTTGCTGTAAATCCTTTATGATCTAGCATCGATGATACTGCCATTGTGAAACAACCTGCGTGTGCTGCTGCAATTAACTCTTCTGGATTTGTACCTTTTTGACCTTCTTCAAAACGTGTTTTAAAACTGTAATTTGTTTTTTCTAGAACTCCACTTTGTGTAGATAAAGTTCCTTTTCCGTCTTTCAAATTTCCTTCCCAATATGCTGATGCTGTTCGTATCATATTTTTTTATTTTTAACTATCCGTTATTTTCTTCTAAATTGTTGTGATTGTCTCCACCAATGCTATAGGAATTATTTTCTTCATCTTCGCTACCGATGTTTTCTTGTTCATCATCAAGTTCCGAACCTGGAATATCTAGATCGGCACCCGATTTATCATCTTTAAATCCTTTTTCGTTTGGTTTTTCAACTTTATCAATTTTGATAATTTCTTTCTTTTTAGAGATATTTTCTGGATCAATATCAAATTCTTTATCAAACTTGTTATAAATATCTTCACTTGCTGGGTATTGAGGATATCCTGGGAAATTATCATTTTGTTGATTGGAAGCTTCTGGATTCTCTACTTTCTTTTTCATTTTGAAGTTTTTTTATAAAGATTTAAAAAAATATATTTAACTCAAATATCTTCTTAATATCCAAGCAGTAGTTTCGTGTTGTTGTAAAATACCTGTAAGTAAATCTGCAGTTCCCGCATCGTGACAATCATCTGAACAGATGTCAATATCTTTTCTTAATTCTGATATTATAATTTCGTGATCTGATAACAATTCAGAAATCATTGCTTTTTGAACGGGATATTTATTAGGATGTTCTACAATTCTAGTTAGTAATGTAAACTCATTCATTGTACCAATTGTTTTGCCACCGAGTTTGTTTATTCTTTCTGCTACCTCATCAATAATAGTTTCTAATTCTGTATATTGAGATTCAAATAGCTTATGCATTTCCATAAAACTTTCACCAGCCACATTCCAATGAAACTTTCTGGTTTTGATGTATAATGTCATTTCATCTGATAAAATTACAGATAGAATGTTTATACTTTTTTGTAATTTTATCTCAGTTATCCCAATTTTTGGTATCATCTTTTTTACTTTTTTATTTGTTTTTTTGTTAAGTAAAGTTCTTTATATTTTTAGAAAAAGATATTATATAATTTTGATTGTAGTTTGTATAATTCTTACTCCTATTTGAGTTTGAATTTATAAAGTTCAAAAAAAAAGAGCTACCAAAAATGGCAGCTCTAAAACAAAACTAAGCAATCTAACTATTATTAATAAGTTGTTTTCAACTCTACTCTTCTATTTTTAGCTCTTCCTAAAGTAGTTTTATTATCTGCCACAGGTTTGCTTTCACCAAGACCTTGAGCTGTTAATCTAGCTTCTGGAATTCCTTTTCCAACTAAATAAACTTTTACAGATTCTGTACGTTTTTGAGACAAATTGATATTAAAAGCATCTGAACCGTTACTATCTGTATGTCCTTCTATCAAAAGATTAGCACCTTCGTATTTGAATAATATTTTTGCTAACTCATCTAGTTGAGATAATGAAGCCACTTTTAGTTTATCACTATTATTCTCGAAGAATATTTTACTTCCGATATAAGTAATTCTAACAGCGTCTTGTTTTGATATTTCTGGACAACCTTTGTTTACAATATTTCCTTTTAAAGTTGGACATCTATCATCAATATCTGCAACACCATCTCCATCAGTATCAGGACAACCTTTTAGACTTGCTGGACCAGCAATTGTAGGACAACGATCTTCATCATCCATAACACCATCTTTATCTGCATCTATAGGACAACCTTTTGTATCAACTTTACTTCCTGATTTTGTATTAGGACAAGTATCATCTATATCTGCAACGCCATCATTATCTGCATCTGGACAACCTTTTAATGAAGCCGAACCTGCTGTATCTGGACAACGATCATTTAAATCTGCTACTCCATCATTGTCTTTATCTGGACAACCATTTAAAGTTTTAGAACCTGCAACATCAGGACATGTGTCTAAATAATCTGCTATGCCATCACTATCTTTGTCTATTGGGCATCCTACTTTGTCTACAGCAACTCCTGTTGGAGTATCTGGACATTTGTCTTTATTATCTGAAACTCCATCTAAATCAGCATCCTTTTTTTCTCCAAGATTAAAAGTTAATCCTACCATATGAAAAAGAAAATCATCATTTTTTCCAGCAACTTGACCATCTCTTATATCGTTATCTGTAAATAGAAACGTTTCTTGAATGTTTAACATGATTACAGGAGTTAATTTGATATTAAATCCAGCACCAGCTGTTGGTAATGCATAATCGATTTTTTCTTTATGAAAATTTAATTGATTATCAAATAAAATGGCACCAACACCACCAAATACATAGGGTCTTGCAATATATTCTGGTCCGATAAAGTTGAATCTTAAATTGAAAGAAGCCGAACTAAAATCGCTTTTAAAACCTTGAGTAATTCCGTTATTATATCCTAAAGTACCTCTAGTAAATAATATACTTGCATCTAAATATTTGCCTAAATATTTAGAAACAGAAATCCCACCAAAACCATACATAGTATTATTTGTTTGGTAAAAATCATGACCTAGATCACCATGATATTGTGTCACACCGCTATGAAGACCAATATTCCATGTCTTGTCTTCGGTTTGCGCTTTTGCTGATAATGTTACTACTAAGGAGAAACATAATACGAGTAATTTTTTCATTTTTAATTTAGATTTAATTATTAAGCAAAGGTCAATTACAATTGCAATTGAAGTGTTGTATAAATTTTAGAAAAGTTTGTGTTATTCACACCTTGTTTGGGTTATAATGAATCTGAATCGCCAAATTCATTTAGTTTTTTACGAATGGTTTGTTTAGAGCCATCCGATTTTGTTTTAGAGTTTGAAGCTTCAGTTTTTTTCTTAGCATCACTTTTTTTGGGTGCTATGATATGTGTTTTTTTAGTTTGCATAATTTTGAATTTTATAATAATTGTTAATTGATTTATATTCACCAGAATTTGAAATTTCCTTTTTTAAAGTGAAAATTTTGTTTTTTGCAACAGCATTTTTAGCTACAGTAAGACTAGCCATCAAATAACTTACAGAAGATTCTGCACCTTGATTAAGGTTGATATAAGAATCTTCTAATCCGTCATAACATCCTCCAGTACATGGATTATATATAATTTGATGTAAATGATTATCGCCCAAAAACCAATCAAAAGCAGTTTTTATTTTATTGTAGTATTCTTCATCTTCGAATACAGCATAAAATTTACTTAAAGCATTTATAGTATAGGCAATATCTATAGGTTGCTCACCTCCTATTTTTTCTTCATCAGTTTTTTGATTTTTGTGTAACCAGCCTTTGTTTGAAATTACTTTGATTTGATTATTTCTAAAAATTTTATTCAATAAAAAATCAAAAGAAGTTTTAGCTATATTTTTATACACTATTTCTCCAGTTGATAAATATGCACATAGCATCGCTTCTGGCAAAATACTATTGCCATATGTCATATAACTCTCATACCATTGCCATTTACCTTTGGTTTCGTGACGGTACATTTGCACTAATTTGTTTGCGAAATGTTTGATTAATGAAACTTTTACAAATGAATTTTGATTTAAATTACTTAAATAAAGTCCTTTAATAATAAACGCCATTGCTCTTGTAGAATGAATACTTAGTACATTTGAAATTGCTTTTTCCATTATTTTTTCGGCATTACTAACCAAATCATTTGGAAACAAGTGACTTAATGATAAAAGATAACCTATTGCCCAAATGGCTCTACCATTAGCATCCTCAAGATTTTCATTGTTTTGATTTGTAAAATTTTTATCCACATCAACATAATTGAGAAAATTACCGTTAGACTGCATGCAATATTTGATAAAATTGAAATATAAATTTATGTATTCTATATCCGAAGCATTATTTGTTATTTCATAATGCTGACACATAGCAACCAATGCACGAGCATTATCATCTAATGTATAACCAGATTTAATGTCTGGTTGATTGATTATTGAAAATTGAATGATTCCAAAATCTGTGGTCATTTTTTTTATATGATTCAAATTAAATTCTGGAATTTTATAATTCAGTTGTAGTTTTTCATCACTAATTTTCTCAAATAATAATGCGTGTGCAATTGCTGAATTTTCCCAAGCTGTTGGAGCCAATTTATGAATTCCGTTGGCAGAAATAGAATTACGTAAACACTCATCATTCAACAAATTGATAACTTGTTTTGCTAATTGATTTGAGTTTTCAAAATCAATTATTATACCTGTGCCGTTTTTTAAAACCTCAACAGCGTGAGGTATTGGTGTAGAAATAATGGGGCAACCACAACTTATTGCATAGGAAAAAGTGCCCGAAACTGCTTGGTTTCTATCTTTTGATGTAAACAAATATATATCTGTAAGTTGCAAATAATCTAAAAGCTCGTTTAGTGGTAGATATTGGTTTATAAATTTGACATTATCGTTCAGTCGCAATGCACTAATTTTAGCTTCAAGGTTTTCACGGTATTTTTCACCTTCGTATTTTACAACTGTAGGATGCGTTTTCCCAATTACCAAAAACAAAACTTCGGGATTTTGTTTTATAATAGTTCGTAAAGCATTTATAGAAGTTTCTATACATTTTCCTGAGCTTAAAAGTCCAAAGGTTGATATCACTTTTCTTCCCGAAACATTGTATTTTTCTTTTAAGATTGCTTTGTTGGTATGTTCTACTAAATGAGTTCCGTGTGGTATAATTGATATTTTATCAATATTAATATCATAATCTTCAACCAATATTTTTGCTGACGATTTGGTCATAACTATAAACGAATCAACAGTTGCATCAATATTTTTGACACTCCTTTTTATTAATTCATTTGCATTAGGCAAAACCGTATGAAAAACTACTATTTTGGGTTTTTTTATGGTTTGCAAAAAAGTATTTACATCGGTTTCATTATTACGAAACAAACCAAACTCATGTTGTAATAATACGATTTGAATTTTTGAATTTTCATTGATTTTTTTGGCTAAATCAATATAAGAGTTTGGATTATCTGTTTGCAATTTATAAGCAACATCATCAGTATATTTATATTGTTCTGTCTCGTTTTCTAAGGCACATATTTTGATATTGAATGATTTTTCGAATTTGTTGTTTAAGGCAAAAATCAAATCTTGAGAATAGGTTGCAATTCCACATTCTCTTGGTGGAAAAGTTGTTATAAAAAGTATTTCTGGCAAAACACTTTCTCTATTTTGAAAATTTAATGTACTACTAAAATTGGCGCTTGGGTTGGCAATTTGGGCTCTGTTTTTCATTTTTTTTTAAATTTTATTAAGTAATAATTCTTTTAGTAATTCCGTTAGAGAAATTGATGCGCAAGCAATTCGCTCATCTGCTGCACCATAATATATATATAAGAGATCATCAAAAACAACAGCTCCAGTTGGGAAGCAAACGTTATTGACTTCGCCTTTTAATTCCCAAACATATTCTGGTTTGAATAAGGCATAGGGCAATCGAGCAATTTCTTTTTGTGGATTTTCTAAATCTAAAAGTGCTGCACAAGCCGAGTAAACATATCCACTGAGACTATCTTTTACTCCGTGATAAATGAGTAACCAACCGAACTCAGTTTCAATTGGAGGACAGCCACCACCAATGTAGCTTATTTCGTGATCATATTTTGGTGATAGCAAAACAAAATCATTGAATTTAAGGAAGTAATTTTGCCAAAAAGTAATAGTTAATTCATCTAAAGAATTTACTGAAACCACAATTTGAATTTCAGGACGTATACGATGCATGAAAAAGAACTTGCCGTTTATTTTTCTAGGGAAAAAAATTACGTTTTTGTCCCAAAGTAGCATTATTTTTCCATCCTTTTCAAGAATGCCTTCGTGTTGATTGAATCGAAAATATTTTGAATCCATTGAAGGATTTGTATTGGATAATTTATTAAATTCCTCGTAAGTAATTTGAGGTACTAAAATCCCTTTTTTTTCAAAATGAATTAAATCAGTAGAAGTTGCCAAACATCCTAATGCATTAACACCATCAAATGCAGTGTAAGTCAAATAAAATAAATCATCTATCTTTACTAATCTAGGATCTTCAATTCCGTGAGACTCATAATCAAACTCAGGAATTATTATCGGACTATATAACCGATTCTCGATTTTTAATGGACCATCTAAAAGACAATAACCAATACTAGATTGATTGCCTTGATGAACTGCTCTGTATAACAAATGCACCTTATCTCCTTCACGAATGGCAGCTGGATTTAAAACCCCTTCATTTTCAAAATCTAATTGTGTTTTTTCTAAAACAATCCCTTCTTTTTTAACGTTTAACATTGCTAATTATTTAAATTTAAAAACCTTTTTTTAGAGATATAAAGGTCAAATAATTAACTTCAAAGAAGTTACATTAAAAATGTTTTAAGTTGTATTTTTCCTATGTAAAAAAGTAAAAAAAATAATTAGAATTTATTGTTATTAGTTATCTAACTCTTTCAATAAATCGTCAAGATCTAAAGTTTCGCTAAACATGACAACAGAACCATCAGGATGATATTGCCAATCTTCTTTTGGTCTGTCCCAATACATTTCAACCCCATTATGATCTGGATCGTTTAGGTAAAGTGCTTGAGAAACTCCATGATCTGCATATCCTGTAAACGGATAATTTGCTTTTAACAATCTGCTATAAATAGTTGCTAAATCTTTGCGAGTTGGGTATAAAATGGCAGTATGAAACAATCCAACACCTTCATTCTTTGAGTTGGGTGCATTTTTACTATACCAAGTATTTAATCCTATGTGATGATGATAACCACCTGCAGAAATAAATGCTGCTTCTGTGCCATACATTGTTGTAAGTTCAAAACCTAATAAACCGCAATAAAATTCAAGTGCACGTTCTATATTTGAAACTTTTAAATGTACATGTCCTATTCTAGTTTGTCCTGGTATAGTATAATTATTATTCATTTTTAAGGTATTAAAATTTTATAAATTAGTAGAGTATAATTTATTTTTTATCTATAGAAACTATTTTACTTTTTATTTTTTTTATAAAAGAATTCTCTTTTTTATTTCTTTCAATTTCTCCAATTAAGAAACCAAATGGTTTTAAATCTTCAATATGATCACAAATAATTTTTAAAATAGCTGTTAGCGGAATTGCGAGAATAATACCAGGAATGCCCCAAATTAACTCTCCAAGTACAAGAGCAATAATGGTAAAGAGAGAATTTATTTTTACTTGTGGTCCAAGAATTAAAGGTTCTAATATCCAACCTTGAATAGATTGAACAATCATATATGTTATAACAATACCAAACATTAATGATACATCTGCACCGTGTAAAGCGGCTATCAAAACAGTTAATATGGTGCCTGTAATATTTCCGATGTATGGTATTATTTCGAGCAAACCACATAAAATGGCAAAGAATATGGCGTTTTTTATCCCTAATATAGAAAAACCTATACCGTACATAATCCATAATAGAAAAATCATTTTTGAAAGTCCTAGCAAATATTGTTGAGAAACCAGAGTTGCGCTATGTATAATTTTTTCAACCTCAGCTTTATGTGAAAGTGAGGTAAGTTGTAAAATAAAATTTTTAATATGATTTCGATAATATAATAAGAACACAAAATAAACCAATATCAAAATAAAATTTGAAAATAAATAAGTTATTGAACCAAAAACAATTTGCAAAATATTTGTATATGAGGGTTGTTCGTTTCTTAATATTTTAAATTGTTCTTCGATAGATAAATCTAAATGTTTAAAAATATATTTTTGAATTTGACCAAATGACTCTAATGCTTTTTGTTTTAAGATGGTTATGTCACTTAATAATTCTGTAATTTTATATTCAAGAAGTGATACTAAAATGAAAATAGATAATAGCAATGTCAATAAACAAAAGATGACTGCAATGCTTTTGGGCACTTTTTTTGCTTCCATCCAATTGCAAAAAGGCAAAAAAAGTGTGGCCAAAATTCCGCCAATACTTAAAGGTATTAAAAAATCTTTAGCAAAATATAAACCTAGTATAATTAGAAAAATTACTAGAATTTTCTTTATTACTGCTGATAATGTAGTTGTCATATTTATATCTTTTTTGAATATATACGTTTCCAAATTTTAACAAATTCAAACCAAACTACTGATACAAAACCAACACCAATAGCTATAAAAAATTGCCAATTGAGTAATCGTTCAAAACCAAAAAATTTGGTTAATGGATTGACATATAAAATCAATACCATTATAGCAATTGTAATTCCTATTACTATTGAAACCAAATTGTTTTTATACCCAATAGTTGTAAAAAGCGAATAATAAAAAGACCTATTAATCAAAGTTAAGAAAATATTAGCAGTTACAAATACTAAAAAAACCATCGTTCGAACTGTATTCTCATTATAGTGATGGAATATTGCATATTGATACACAAATAATGAACCCGCAGTAATCATTAAACCTTGAATTATGCTGGTTGAGAGTTCTTTCCAACTGAAAAAAGTAGAAGTAAACTTTCTAGGTTTTTGCAACATTGTGTTTTTTTCTATAGGCTCATTTTCATAAACTATAGAACAAGTTGGTCCCATTACTAGTTCTAAAAAAATAATATGTATTGGCGAAAAAATATTAGGATATAACCATCCTAACGCCAACGGAATGAATACTGTTAGGATTATTGGTATATGAATAGAAATTATAAATTGAATGGCTTTTTTGAGATTTGCATATATTTTTCTACCCATAGCAATGGCATCAACCATTTTCGACAAATCGTCATTTATTAAAATCAATGATGCCGCTTCTTTTGCAAGTTCGGTACCTTTTTTCCCCATTGCAATCCCTATATGTGCTGATTTTAATGCTGGTCCATCATTTACACCATCACCCGTCATTGCTACAATCTCGTTATTTGATTTGAGAGCATCAATAATTCTAAGTTTGGCTTCTGGAAACATTCTCGAAAACAAATTGGTTTCTTTAACTACCTTTTTTAATTCAGAATTAGATAATTTCATCAATTCATCTCCAGTAATACTATTTTCATATCCTATAAAACCTATTTGTTTTGCTATAGAAGTAGTTGTTTGAGCATTATCACCAGTTATGATTTTTACTTTAATTCCTGCTGAATAAAAATGTTGTATAACTTGAACTATATTCTTTTTTGGCGGGTCGTAAAAAGCAATTAGCCCTTTAAATTCAAATTGAAATTCTTGTTGCGTTTTTGGATAATTTTTCCCTTCAAATTTGGCTTCACCAACGGCTAAAATTCGATAACCTTCTAACGATAAGGTCTGATTGGCTTCTAAAATGTGTTTTTTATTCTCGACGCTAAGTTTTGATAATGCCATTATTGCTTCAAGACCACCTTTTGCAGCAATTATCCTCTCGCCAATATTGTTTTCAAATATATGTGTCATCATTGGAGGTTTTCCAGACAATGGATATTCGTGAATCATTTTAAAATCAGGTCTTTGATCTTGAGATATAATCGCTGAATAGGATTGATGCAAGGCTATTTCCATTGGGTCAAATGGAATTATTTCACTTGACCACATAGATAAGGAGATTACTTCTTTTTCATCATCATTTAATGTTTCATTTGTAGTTGTTATTTTATTTGACTTTAATGAAAATAACTTGGTAAGACTCATTTTGTTTTCTGTGATTGTACCTGTTTTATCTATACATATAACTGTTGCACTACCAAGTGTTTCAACGGTTTTCATTTGTTTTACAATAATACCTTTTTGCATCATGCGCCATGCACCAAGAGCCATAAATGTAGTAAAAGCTATAGGAATTTCTTCTGGCAAAATACTCATTGCCAATGTAAGTGACTTTAGTAAACTATCAAGAATATTGTTAGAATTATAATAATTGATACCCCAAACTATAATAAAAATAATGGCACCTGTTATTGCCATTTTCTTTACAAAGTTTCCTATTTGTATTTCTAATGGTGTTTTTTCTTCGACTATATTCTCTAAGCTTTTGCCTATTTTCCCTAATTTGGTTTGAATACCAATAGCCGAAACAGTGGCAATTGCCAAACCACTTGCAACAGTTGTACCTTGGTAAATGATTGGGTTTATGATTGTTTTATCTTTTGCCACTGTAAATGATTCTCCTGTAAGAATAGATTCGTTTACAGAGAAATCATTAGAATGTATAATAAATGCGTCAGCAGCAATTACAATTCCTTCTTCGGCTACCAAACTATCTCCTATAACTAATTCCTCGGTTTTAATTTCTACAACTTTACCATTTCTAATGACTTTACAATTCGGTTTTGTAAAATCTTTTAGTTTATCTAATGCGTTTTTACTTCTTGTATTTTGATAAGATGATATTAGAGTAATTAGTAATATTGCTGAGGATAGAAAAATTCCATCAGCAATTTTCCCACTAATAAAATATATTGAGGAAGCGACTAATAACAAAACTACCATTGGGTCAGTAACTATTTCTTTAATGAAATGCAGGAAAGGATTTTCCTTCTTAAAAATAATAGAATTATCACCGTGTATCTTTTTTGAAGCTATAACTTCTTGGGTTGATAAGCCTTTAATTTCAAAATTATTTTTAGGAATCTCCATTGTATAAACGCTTTAAAAAAAAATATCAAAATTGTTTATTACATCAAAATTATGAGGTTTTTTTTGATAAGTAATCAAAAGTTTTTCAAATTTATTTTTTTTCTTCTAGGAGTTTTTTAACCAAATGCCAAAATAATCTAGTAACTTTTGTAGATTTTGCAGTTAATTCTGAAATTGCTAATAAATTATTTACAAAAAGAAAATCACTTATATATTCTGATTCTTCTGAATCAA
>JAYTNO010000079.1:0-4851 GCA_043748275.1 Flavobacterium sp.
GAATCGGGATTTTTTTATATTTCAAATTTCAATATCTTAATAATTAAATTTTGATCTGTTGTCTTCAATATCAGCATTGTCTTTTAATGCTGGAATAACTCTACCTGCATAACCTGCAACTTGAGATTTTACTTTTGCAATATAATCTTTATGATTTGCCAATACTGGTGCCTTTGTAATTACTGTTGGTTTTACAACATATACTCCAGAATTTCCTTCGATTGGTGTTGAAATTTTATTTACACCAAGACTAAATGCAGTTCCTACTACTTTTTTCTCAGGACCAGCATTTGGAATATTAGCATTTTCGATAGTAACATCAACTGCTTGTTGTACCGCAGAACCAGATGCAGTTGCAATTGCTTCTAATGAAGTTCCTTTCATTTTAGCAATAATTTTTTCTGCTTTTTTCTTATTTTTTAAAATTGGTTCTACCATTGGTTTTGCATCATCAACAGCCATCAACCCTTTTTCGCTCACTTTTTTAAGTTTAGCAATAACATTTCCAACATTTGCAACTTCAAAACGTTTCACATCACCAATGTTAGTTTCTTTTTCAAAAGCCCAACGAACAATTTGTCTTTGTGGTCCAACACCTCCAAACATTTCGTCCATAGCTTTTACTTTCACAGCTGGATTAACAGTTAATCCTTCTGCTTTAGCAGTTTTTTCGAAATCTTTATCATTAGCATCCATTTCAAATTTTACTGCTTTAGTATACAATTTGTCTGTAGTTGCTTCTGAAGCTTCAATTTTTTGAGCAATTGTTGCTAAACGAACGGCGTCTTGCTTATCTGTAATTTTAATAATGTGGAAACCAAAATCAGTTTCTACCAAACCAATTTTTCCGATTGGGTTATTGAAAACAAAATCATTAAAAGGTTTCACCATTTGATTCGGACCAAAATATCCTAAATCTCCACCTTGTTGTGCAGATGAATCATCAGAATTTGAAAAAGCCAACATCAAGAAACTGTTAGGATTTGCTTGAATTTGAGCCAATAACATTTCAGCTTTAGCTTTTGCTTGTTCTTTTGTTCTTTTCTCTTTTTTGTTTGGTACTTGAGTTCCTTCATAGCTAATCAAGATATGACTTGCTTTTGCACTAGAACCTGCTTTTCTTCCCATTGATTTAGAAATACAATAGTAATTTCCTTTCATATAAGGTCCAAAAACTTCCCCTTGTGGTAAATTGAATAATTGTTCTGCAGATTCAGCTGGTAAATCTTTTTTTGCAACATAAGTTGAATCATAAGGTACGTCAGAATTTTCATTTACAAATTCTACAGTGTTCACAGCGTTTCTAAAACCTGGCAAAGTATCATTTTTTGCAGTTGCTTGGTTATATACCACTCTTCCTGATAGCAATGCGTTTACAGTTGTTTTTACTTCATTCTCATCTTCTGGAGATGCTTTATCTTCAACAAGAACATATTCTACTTCACGAGTTTCTTCAGCTTTGAATTTTTTCTCGTGTTGTTTCATATAATCTAAAATCTCAGCATCAGTAACTTTTACATCACTATCTTTTACAGTAGAATATAAAACAGCAACATAATCAAAGTTTACTTTGTTAGTTTCCATTTCATATTTCATTTTTCCTTCACTTTCAGTAGTATACATTCCACCTTTTACCATAGTGTTGTATATCTGATATTTAGCATTCAATTCTGCTTCTTTCTCTCTATCTTTAATATATTGGGCTTGCTCAGGATTTGATTTGAAATATTCTTTAAATTTAGCAACATCAAAAGTTCCGTTGGTTTGAAACATTGGATTTTGACCAATATTTTGATCGTTTTTGAAAACTTCCATTATATGTTTTTCACCAGCACGAATTCCTAATTTATCAAATTCTGCAGATAATAAAGCTATAGAAACTTCTTGATCCCAAACACGACTTACAGCTTGAGTAGCTGTCATTCCTTGCTGACCGCTTTTTTCAACGTTACTAACTTTTACTCTAAAATCTTCAAAAGAAATATCTTTTCCGTTTACACTTCCAACATATTTTGAAGTTTGACTAAAACCGCCTTTTCTGTATAAATCTTGAACTATAAATGCTAATAATGAAAATCCAATAACTAGTATTAAAAGTAGTGAACGTTGTCTAATTTTTTGTAAAACTGCCATTTTTATTGTTGTTAATTTTTAAATTCAGTTTGCGAAAATACAATTATCTATTTAATAACCATAGTTGTAAAGTTATAATTTGCAAGATTTTTTAATTTTTTTAAAAAAAATATCAAACAAGTTTCATTTTTTACAACTCAAGCCCTAGAAAAATATTGAATTCGAAACAAATAAGTAAGAAATTCTTTATTGTTGTTGATTGGGATTGTTGTCTCTGTTTTCAAATTTTTTTGCAAAATTTCGTCTAAAAAAGAACATAAATATTGCCAAACCTGCAATGATGAAACTCAACCAAGGTTTATCTGGATTATTCCATTTCATGATTCCGTCATAAATAAAATAGATTCCGAAAACTAAGTATACGTATTGAGTGTATTTTAAATAATTCATATTTGTTTGTGTTTTTTATTCTGCTTCGTCAATAGCTCCGTTTATTCTTTGCGAATTGACTATTTTAAAATCTTTACTAAAATCAATTCCTTCTCCAAAAGAAACACCTTTGGGGTCAGTAAATTTGAATTTTTTTTCCGTAAAAAACCATTCGTTTTTTTGGTCAAAATAGAGTTGCTCTGTTTCTAGAAATTGCCCCATTTCATTTGAAATTTTTACGTTTTGTTGCAAATCAATGATATCTGTTCCTTTGAAAGTCACGGCATATTTTGAGGAAATAAAAGTTTTTTTCCCTTTTTGATCATACATTGTCACATTGATACCTTTCGGAAATTCGGTAAACGGAAATTCTACATTGGAATAATCCAACATTTTTGGACTTACCAAAATAGATTTGATTCTACCTGAATCGGTATATTTCAAATTAAAATTATCAGCTTCGCCACTTGGCACAAACTCAGAATAATTAATTTTCTGAACATCTTTAAAATTGCTTTCACAAGAAGTCAACGACAGTAAAAAAAGAACTGAAACAATTAGAAT
Source organism: Flavobacterium sp. (assembly GCA_043748275.1). GTDB lineage: Bacteria > Bacteroidota > Bacteroidia > Flavobacteriales > Flavobacteriaceae > Flavobacterium. Next base: position 3,067 of record JAYTNO010000079.1, read on the forward strand.
GAAATGGAATTGATTTTTGAAAGTCATTCCTGTTTTTGGATTTAACTAAAAGTATTAATCGTATTTTCTTTTCACAAACCATTTATCATTCAAAGATAAACTTATTATGACATTGGTATAATTTTCTTGAACTAAGTTGGCTTTTGCAGTACCTCTTTTTCCAAATTCAAAACCAACATTCAAGTTAGAAAATGTTCCACCCATTGGCAAACCAAATCCTAATGTGTAAGCATAATCTTTTATAGATTCGTTTCGAATTACTAAACCAGTATTTTCATATCTAAATCCAGCACGGTAAGTAACTTTCTTGAAGTAATTTGAAAATGAAGTATAATTTGGCACATAATAACCTCCAAAACTATATTTTACTGCATTTTCAAATGTTGTATTATTTACATCACTGAAACGATTTTTCAAACCGCTACTTTGTTGCAAAGTAATCTCTGATCCAATCAACCATTTTTTGGCTTGACCAAAACCTAAACCAACTGCAAAAGTACTTGGCAACTTGAGTGTAGTTTTGCTAGTTTCGCCATCATTGCTATCATAAATAGCTGGGTCAAAATCTTCTGAATATAATATTGTACTCAAAGTTCTAACATTAGTCGATTTTAAATCGCTTTCTGGTGTATAGGTTAAACTTCCATAAAGATCCATTTTTTTGGAAATTTTATGTTGATACATGGCACCTAAATTAAAATTGAACCCTGACATCTGAGAAGTATTAGATTCTAAAGCACCATATTGAACATCTGGAATATATTTGATATCTGTAGTTTCAACATTTCCGAAGTTGTAGTTGATGCTTGCTCCAAGACTAAAATGTGTAGTAAATTGATAACTATATCCAGCGTATACTTTGTTTAGCCCACCTTTACCTTCATATCTTCTAATAGTTCCTATAGGACTTGAAACTCCAGTATCATCAGTTGTTCTAATTCTATACCCAACAGCTGAATAGGGAATTAATCCAAAACCCAATCCTGCCTTTTTCCCTAAAGGAACACCAACTGCAAGATAATCTAAAGTAGTACGTTGTGCTTTTTCGTCTCCTTTATACGAATTGAATTTTGTTGCTTGAAAACCACCACCAACAGTAAAAGAAGTCAATTTTAGATACGATAGCGATGCTGGATTTTGAATATTAATGTGAATACTATCTGGAAAAATAGAAATTCCTCCCATCAATCGGTTTTCTACCGTTCCTTTAAAACGAACATCTCCAATTCCGTAAAACGAATAAGGCGATGAAGTAGCTTGTTGCGCCAATGAAACTATAGAGAACAGCAGAAAAATAGGAATTATAAATTTTTTAATCATTTTTGATTTTATATTGAAAAGTTTGGTTCAAACTCTCGAGTAGAAAATTTGAATTGGCAAATATGGTATTTTTTAATCGTTTAGCCAAAAATTCTGCATCGCCACCAGTTAAAATTATTATAAAGTTTTCATATTTTTCTTGATACTGGTCAATAAAGCCATCTATTTCGTTAGTCAAACCTTGAATTACTCCAGAATGAATGGACTCTTTGGTAGAATTTCCGATAAAATTTTCAGGATTGGTTTTGGTCAATAAAGGTAATTTTGCAGTATACTGATGCAATGATTCATAACGAAGTCTGATTCCTGGCGAAATTGCTCCACCAAGATAATGGTTATTATCATCTATAAAATCATAGGTTACACAAGTACCAGCATCAATCACCAATCGGTTTTGATTTGGAAATTGCAAAACAGCACCAGTTGCCAAAACTATTCTATCAATTCCTAGAGTTTCTGGAGTTT
>JAYTNO010000080.1:0-12381 GCA_043748275.1 Flavobacterium sp.
AAGATACGTATGAGCAGCATATTGGTGAAGTCAATTATATCGATTATAAAAAAGAATACATTCCGTTTGATAATGCATTTTTTCCGTTTTTATTTAAAAGAAAAAGTTTTCAATATGAACGTGAAATCAGAATAATATCTGATGTAACGTCACATAATTTAGAAATTGATAACGGATTGAAAATAGATGTCAATATCAATCAACTTATAGAAAAAATCTACATTCATCCAAAATCTGAAAACTGGTACAAAAATCTAGTGATAGAATTGGTAAAACGTTTGGGTTTTGATTTTGAAATTGAAAAATCAGATTTAGAAAGTGATATTTTGATTTAAAGTTCAAAAATTGTTATATCGGATTATAATCCAAAACTTTCCAATCTTTACTTGTCAAATCAAGAAAGTGATAATACACGATATCATTCTTATCGAATTCGCCATTTTTGTTAGTGTCTTCAATCGTTCTGAAATACAAACGGTTTTTAGATTCAATTAAATTCCAATCGATTAATTCCTGAAAATCAGATGAAATTTTTGTAAAACGATTGCCAGATATCTCACTTATATATAGCGATTTAATGTCGTTAGAATCAAGTTTTCCGTCTTTATTTGTATCCATATCAGACAAAGTATAGACCATTATCTGTTGTTTTGATTTGTCTGAAACAGTTTTTAAATACGTTGCAGTTTGTATTAAAACCGTTTTATCTGTTAAGGATTTTATAGAATCTGAACCTATTTCTTGAAATTTGAAATTGCGTAAATAACCTGTAATTTCGTTTTCGCTATAATTAGAAATTCTAAAACGAACATCATTTACACTTGATGATTCATAATTTGATTTTGAACCACCACCATAAATATTTAAATCTCCAACCGGAAAAATCAAATAATTTGTGCCTTGCATTTGTATGGGTAAATCGGCTATGGCTATTTGAGTAGTGTCAATTTTAGGTGCTACTTTATTTTTTTCGTTTTTATCATAACTCACTTTTGGTTTTTCTGCAACTTCTTTTTTGCAACTCACCATAGTGATTATTGAAACTAATAAGAGGAAAATATTTTTCATAGTGTTTTTTGACTTAGAAGTTCAAATATACTCAATTTTCAATCGAGCTACAATCGCATTGATAATTTAATATTAAAAACACGAGTAGTTAAATAATTCGGAATTCCGTATTGACTTTTAGTATATACATCGCGAACCCAAGTGTTGGTAATGGCATTTTGATTGTTGAACATATTAAAAATTTCAAATCCTGCAGAAAAATCTTTGAAGTTTTTTAGCCAATGACCATCTGGTCTAGTTTTATTTTTTTCGGTAAAAACATACGAAAATCCTACGTCTGCTCTACGATAATCTCTTAATCGCAATTGATAATCATAAGGGTCAGCATAGGAAGGTGAACCTCCAGGTAATCCTGTGTTGTAAACTAGATTTAAATAAATTTTCACACTCGGTATATTAGGCATAAAATCTTGAAATAGAATTCCGAATTTTAATCGTTGATCGGTTGGACGAGCAATGTCACCTTTATTGTCAATATTTTCTTTGGTTTTCAAATATCCAAAACTAAACCAAGATTCTGTTCCAGGAACAAACTCACCATTTAATCTGACATCAAATCCTTGTGCAAAAGCAGTTGCATTATTTTTTGCTTCATAACGAATACGGACATTTTCTAAAGTATACGGATTGACATCGGTTAATGATTTATAGTAAGCTTCGGTAACCATTTTGAAAGGACGTTTCCACATTTTGAAACTAAAATCATTACTCAAAACAAAGTGTATCGATTGTTGTGCTTTGACATTTGGATGCACTATTCCTAATGAATCTCGGAGTTCTCTATAAAATGGTGGCTGATGATAAAATCCTCCTGATAATCTAAATACCATATCCAATCCCCAATCAGGTTTGATGGCAAATTGCGCTCTCGGACTAATTGTAACTTGACTATTACCATTTAAATTATCGCCAGAAACTTGCCATTGATGCATTCTTACTCCAGCATTGTACCAAACATCGCTTGACCCTAATTTTGATTTTAAACTCCATTGAGTATAACCTGAAAAACGATTAATATTTACAAAGTTTTTTGCGCGAACATTGTTGTAAGGCACAAGTGGACCGACATAAGCATCATAAGGTTGGTTATTTGTTGGTAAATTAATTCCTGTTGGTAATTTTGGTGGATTAAGTGAAAATCCTGCTGAGTCAATAATTTCATATTCAACAATACGATCACGAATATCTTCACGAGTATATTTGAAACCCCATTCAACTTGATGTTTATTAATGGTATTAGAACCTTTTACTTCTGCGTTTACAATTAATGCATCTAGATCATTTCTCGCGTGATTGAGTTGGCTTCCAACGGCACGACTATACGTTACATCTCCAAAAGTTTCTGAACCCAAATTACTATCTACTTCACCAAGAGCATATGCAGCATCAATATCATAATATTCTTGTTCAAGAGTATGATAGGCAGAACCAATAAATTTTAATGTAAAGTTTTCATTTACATCAAATGTTGTTTTCATTGCTCCAAAATAAGTATAGTATTTGTCTTTTTCTTGACCTTGATAAAAAACCAGAAGCGCAATTGGCTCTGATAAAGTTCCAAAATTGGTTTGACGTGTTAAAGGTTGATAATTATATTTGTTTTGAGAAATATTTCCTAGAAAACTCCATTGCCATTTGGTTGATGGATTATAGTTGATGTTGGTTTGAACATCAAGATAAGTTGGTCTAAAATTGGTTTCGGTTTCTTGACTATTAACTAATAAGCTATTGTCTCGATATCTAAAACCGGTAATTGCAGACCATTTTTGATTTTTTGAAACCGCATCAACAGCAACATTTCCGCCAAGGAAACTAGCTTCAGCAATCACGCCAAATTTTGTAGGACGTCTGTAAGTAATATCTAATACAGACGAAAGTTTATCACCATATTTTGCTTGAAAACCACCACCAGAAAAATCTACATTCTGAACTAAATCAGTATTTGTAAAACTCAAACCTTCTTGTTGACCAGAACGAACTAGAAAAGGGCGATAGACTTCAATTTCGTTTACATAAACTAGATTTTCATCATAATTCCCACCACGAACAGCATATTGTGTGCTTAATTCATTGTTAGAATATACTCCGGGTAATGTTTTCAAAATATTTTCGATTCCGGCATTTGCTCCAGGAATTCTTCTGATAACTTCGGGCTCAATTACTGTGATACCTTGAACTCGTTTTTTGTTTCCACCCAATACTATAACTTCGCTAAGACTTTCTGCTTTGCTGTTCATGACAACATTAAGTTCGTAATCTTCATTTGGTTTCAGTTCAAGAGTAACAGTGCTTTTCTTTAATGAAGTATGAGTAAAAACAAGTTGAATTTTTTGATTGGCAGGAATGGTTAATTCATAAAAACCATTTTCGTTAGTTTTTGTGTTTTTTCCTTGAGTTGCAATATTTACTTCTTCTACAGGATTATTGGTTTCGTCAAGTATAACACCTTTTACACGAGCAGTTTGTCCGTAGCTTAATGTATTTAATAAAATAAAAAGAATGGTAAAAATTCTAATAAATGTTTTCAAAAGCTTTTATTTTGTTTTTTGATTATAGAAAAAAGTAGTTTCAAAGGTAGCAGAATTTCCAACATTATCAACAACAACCAATTTTAAAACATTTTTTCCAGCATTAATTTTTCCTTCAGTAATGGTATGCGTTAATTTTCTGTTTTTGGGTTCAAATTCAAACAAAACCCATTTTCCGTTAATAAATCCATCATATGATTTTATACCAGAAAGCTCATCACTTATGAAGAATTGAATCGTTTTTTGATTAATTGTTTTTCCTTCAATTGGTTTTGTTATGGTTGTTTTTGGTTTTATGCTATCGGTTAATAATTTAAACTGACCTAAATTTTTTGTATAAGTTGAAAACGTATTATTTTTTATTTTAGTGTTGTTGTAATTTATTTTTTTATCATTTACCGAAGCAATGAATGATTTTGAATTAAATAATTTTGAAGTATCTTCAAATGTTACTAGAAAATTACTATGCATAGGAATGCTATCATCGTGTAGAGTTAAAATAGAATCGTTTGCTTCAAAATTCAAATTAAAATCTTCATAAAAAGTATGCTCAGGAAAAAATACAGACCAATTTCCTTTTTCGAAATTATTTTCATTATTTGCTTTTACAATATATTTTGATGCTACAACTGGCTCCAAAATTTTTGCAGGAATTGTAGAGTAAATAATCGGGATAATAACAGTTGTTTTATTTCCAAAAAAATCAGAAACTTCTATTTTATATGATTCAGAAAAGTTTGAATCAACATTGATAATCCCTTTTAACTCATTGGTTTTTATATTACTCAACGGAAATGGGTTTATCATAAACAATTTCTGAACTCTTTGATGAGTTTTTTTATATCTCGTAAAATCAATTAATGCATTTACATATCTAGCTTCATCAAAGTTAATAGTGTCAAATTGATATCCAAAACTTGGATTGCCATTTTCAAAAGATTGTGCTTTAAAAATTCCATTACTATTAAACGAAACATCATCAGAATCTGCACTAGTTACACCAAAACCAATTTTTCCTGAAGCAAATACTTTTTCAGAAACATATGTTCCATCTTGTTGTAAAGAAATATTCAAAACCACAGGTCTTTTGGATTCATTTACAACGCTATTACCATCAATTGGATATACTAAAAGTGCAGATAAATATGGTTTTTTTGTATCTTTTAGAAAACGGTCAAACCCAACCATAAGTGGATTAATTGCTTTTTCTTTAATTGCGTCTCGAATTTCAAAATGCAAATGCGGACCTTCAGAACCACCTGTGTTTCCTGAAATTCCAATAATATCTCCTTTTTTTACAAGCAATTCATTTTTGTTAGGATACATCTCAATTTCATATGCTTTTTGATTATAACTTTCGTTGATAATATAATCTTGAATTTTGCCGACACTTCTTTGTAGATGTCCATAAACTGAAGTATATCCGTTTTCATGAGTGATATAAATTGCTTTACCATAACCGTAAGTAGAAATTTTTATTCTAGAAACATAACCATCGGCAACAGCATAAACATTGAGTCCTTCTTGTTGATTGGTTTTAAAATCTAGACCAGCATGAAAATGATTGGGTCTTAATTCGCCAAAATTTCCTGCTAATTGCATCGGAATATCTAATGGAGATCTGAAAAAATCTTTAGATGGCGTAGATTGTGAATAAACAGAGGCGTAAAAAAATGCAAATAAAAATAAGTATCTCATTAGAAATGTTTTTTGCAAAAATATCAAAATACCTTCACATAACAAGGTTTTTTTAACATATGTAAAATGCTTTTAATCAGTGATTTATTCTTCATTAATATCTTTAAAATAAAAATTTAAAAAAAGTATTGGTTTAATTCATTTGGAATGCTAACTTTGTGAGATATGTAATGAACCTAAAATTATAATGAGTGAAATTGTAGAAATTATTGATACTCTTGAAAATAGGCTTAAAAAACTATTCGTTAAACTGGATGTTTTAGAGCAAAATAAGTCAGAGTTAAATCAAGAATTAAAAAATGCAAACACTATCATACAAAAACAATCTCTTGAGATTGAAGTTCTAAAAAAACAGTATGAAACATTAAAAATCACAAGTGCATTACTAGGTAGTGAAGAAAATAAAAGAGATACCAAGCTTAAAATAAATTCATTAATTCGAGAAATTGATTACTGTATAGCACAGCTATCTGATTAGTAAAACATATGGACGAAAAGCTTAAAATTAAATTATCAATTGCAGACAGAGTCTATCCGTTAACGGTAGAAATGTCTCAGGAAGAAGGACTGCGAAGTGCTTCCAAAAAAATTGATATAATGATTAAGCAATTTGAAGAAAATTATGCTGTTCGTGATAAACAAGATGTTTTGGCCATGTGTGCCCTACAATTTGCTTCTCAATTAGAACAAAAAAATTTAGATAATTCTATTGATGGTAAAGAAACTATTAAAAGGATTAATAAAATAAATGAATTGTTGGTTCAATATCTCGACAAATAATATTACGTTCTTAAACATAGACTAAAATACTGCCTACATTAGTTACTATTTGGTAAACTCAACACTAACAAATTAGAATGAGCAAATCATCACTACTAAAGCATGCCACGCTTCGGCGAGGAAACTTGAACAGTGAGTTAGCTCAAAACTTGTCTTTTCGAGTTTATTCATTACCCTAATGTAGGCTTTTTTTATATAATTAATTAAACAAACAATGGACATTTTAACAATACTAGTTTCAGGAATATTTGGCATTGCAGGAGGTTTTGCTATCGCAAAAATCATCGAGAAGAACAATGTTTCAAATATGATAAAGAATGCTAAGAAAGACGCAGCATCAATTTTGAAAGATGCAAATTTTGAAGCAGAAAACATTAAAAAAGATAAAATTCTTCAAGCAAAAGAAAAATTTATTGAACTAAAATCAGAACACGAACAAGTTATTCTCTCTCGTGACAAAAAAGTAGCAGAAGTAGAAAAAAGAGTGCGTGACAAAGAATCTCAAATTTCTAGTGAATTGTCAAAAGCTAAAAAAGTTAATGATGATTATGAAGCAAAAACTATTGAATATCAATCAAAAATTGAAGTTCTAGACAAAAAGCAACAAGAAGTTGAGCGTATGCACAAAAGCCAATTAAACCAATTAGAGGTTATCTCTGGTTTATCTGCAGAAGATGCAAAAGAGCAACTTGTAGAAGGTTTGAAAGCTGAAGCAAAAACAAAAGCAATGGCGCATATTCAAGATACTATTGAAGAAGCAAAATTGACTGCACAACAAGAAGCCAAAAAAATCATCATCAATACTATACAAAGAGTTGGTACAGAAGAAGCAGTAGAAAATTGTGTATCTGTATTTAACATCGAATCTGATGATGTAAAAGGAAGAATTATTGGTCGTGAAGGTAGAAATATCCGTGCGCTTGAAGCTGCAACCGGTGTAGAGATTATTGTTGATGATACTCCAGAAGCAATTATTTTATCTTGTTTTGATCCAGTTCGTAGAGAAATAGCTCGATTGGCTTTACATAAATTAGTAACTGACGGAAGAATACACCCTGCAAGAATTGAAGAAGTAGTTGCTAAAACTGCTAAACAAATAGATGATGAAATTATTGAAGTTGGTAAAAGAACTGTTATAGATTTAGGAATTCATGCCTTGCATCCTGAATTGATAAAAGTTGTTGGACGAATGAAATATCGTTCTTCTTATGGACAAAATTTATTACAACACTCACGCGAAGTATCAAAACTTTGTGGAATAATGGCTGCAGAATTAGGATTGAATGTGAAACTAGCAAAAAGAGCTGGATTGCTTCATGATATTGGTAAAGTTCCCGATACAGAAAGTGACTTGCCTCACGCATTATTAGGAATGCAATGGGCAGAAAAATATGGTGAGAAAGAAGAAGTGTGTAATGCAATTGGAGCTCACCACGATGAGATAGAAATGAAATCATTACTTTCTCCTATAGTTCAGGTTTGTGATGCTATTTCAGGAGCAAGACCTGGTGCAAGAAGACAAGTGTTGGATTCTTATATTCAACGTTTAAAAGATTTGGAAGAAGTTGCTTTTGGATTTAGCGGAGTTAAAAACGCATATGCAATTCAAGCAGGAAGAGAATTACGTGTTATTGTAGAAAGCGAAAAAGTTTCTGATGATAATGCAGCAACTTTATCTTTTGAAATATCACAGAAAATACAAACTGAAATGACGTATCCAGGTCAAGTAAAAGTTACTGTAATTAGAGAAACAAGAGCTGTAAATATTGCTAAATAATTTACAGAAATTATTTAAAAAAAACCACTCATTTTGAGTGGTTTTTTTTATTTCTTCAAATATTTAAAAGGTACAAACAACATTCCGAAAGATTCTCCATCCTCTTTTCCGGTATGTTTATGATGCATTTTATGAGCTCTACGAACAGCTTTTGCATAACGATTGTTTGCATTTCTGAATAATTTAAATCGTTGATGGATAAAGATGTCATGAACTAAAAAATATGCCCAACCATAAACAAAAATTCCTAATCCTATGGATAATCCAATCTTTAAAATGTCATATTGCCATAACAAGAAAAACCCAATACTTATAACCGCATAAAAAATAAAAAAACTATCGTTTCTTTCAAACCACGAATCGTGATCTTTATTGTGATGATCAGCATGTAAATTCCACAAAAAACCGTGCATAATATACTTGTGACTAAACCAAGCCATAAATTCCATAAAGAAAAATGTAAGCACAAAAACCAATATATATAACCACATAATGAGTAAAATTTTAATATTTAAATGTAAAAATCTAATGTGTTGTTTACAACAAATTTAACCTATAACTAACATAACATTTTGCAAAAAGCCCATATTTTTGATAATCTGGAACTCTAATTCGAGTGTTTTTTATTTCTGTAGATGGTGTGTTTTTTAATTTAGAAAGCAACTTTTTGTAATATGAATATGCGGTATAAACTCCAAATTTTGCCTCTAATGGAAGGTTTAAAATTCCTTGATAACCGGCTTTAAAATCAGCTTCAATTTCTTCGATTATTTTATTTTTTGAATTTTCATCCAAATGAGCTAAGTCGGTGTTAGGAAAATAAGTTCGGTTTAAATCTTCAAAATCAGCTTTTAAATCTCTTAGAAAATTTACTTTTTGAAAAGCTGAACCTAAACGCATTGCAGCATTTTTCAAATCTTCAAATTTTGTATTATCACCTTTAACAAAAACTTTTAAACACATTAAACCTACTACATCTGCAGAACCAAAAATATATTCGCTATATTCTTGATGCGTTTTATATTCGGTTTTCGTAAGATCTAATTTCATACTTTTCATAAAAGCATCAATCATTTCAATTGGAATATTATATTTTGAAATGGTATGTTGAAACGAATTTAAAATAGGATTTAAACTTATTTTATTTTTTATTGCAGCGGCAAGATCTTTTTCAAAAATAGCAAACAATTCTTCTTTATTGTAATCGTGAAAAGTGTCTACAATTTCGTCAGCAAATCGAACAAATCCATAAATATTGTAAATATCTTGACGGATGCAAGGTGCTAACATCTTTACTGCTGTAGAAAATGATGTACTATAGGATTTGGTTACATTCCTACTACAATCAAAAGAAACTTTATCAAAAATAGATTTCATATAAATTTATATATTTTTTTCAATTAATTCAGCAACCAGTTTTCCCGAAATAAGTGCTGGAGGAACACCTGGTCCTGGCACAGTTAATTGACCTGTGAAATATAAGTTTTGCACTTTTTTACTTTTTAATTTTGGTCTTAAAAATGCCGTTTGTAATAACGTATTAGCCATTCCGTAAGCATTTCCTTTATAGGAATTATAATCTTCAATAAAATCATTTTTACAGAATGAATCTTTAAAGATAATATTATTTTTTATGCTTTGTTGTGTAATTTTTTCAAATCGGTCAATAATTATATCAAAATATTTTTCTCTAAGCACGAGTGAATCAGTAATGTCTGGTGCTAATGGTATTAGAAAAAAACCAGATTCCATCCCTTTAGGTGCTGCAGTTTCGTCTGTAATAGAGGGGAAATTTGCATAAAATAATGGTGCATCAGGCCATTTTGGGTCATCATAAATATCATTTGCATGTTGGTTAAAATCTACATCAAAAAATAAGGAATGATGGGTAATATTTTCAATTTTTTTGTTAAAACCAACATAAAAAAGCAATGATGAAGGTGCGAAAATTCTACTGTTCCAATATTTTTCAGAATATACCCTATGTTCTTTATCCAATAAGGTTTCGGTATGATGATAGTCAGCACCACTTAGAATAATATCTGCATCAATTTTTTCTCCGTTTATAATTAAAGCTACAGCTTTTTTATTTTCAACAATTATTTTTTGAACATTGCAATTGGTTTCAAATTTCACTCCTAATTCTAAAGCAAGACTTTCCATTGCCCTAACAACATCATACATTCCGGTTTTTGGGTGCCAAGTTCCTAGTCCAAAATCAGCATAATTCATAAAACTATAAAAGGAAGGAGTATCAGACGGTTTTGCACCTAAGAACAAAACAGGGAATTCTAAAATTTGAATTAATTTTTTGTTTTTAAACTTACCACGAATATCATTACTTATATTACTGAAAAACTGGTCTAATTGTAAAATTGTTTTTGGAGTAATTAATTCTAAAGGCGAAACACCTGGTTTGTATACCAAATCTTTTATAGCAATATTATAATTGCTTTTTGCTTTTTTAATAAATTGTTCAAGAATTTTTCCGCTACCATTTTCAATTTTATCAAAAGTTGATACAATTTCATCTAAGTTGTCAGAAATACTAATGAAGTCATTTATACCGTAATAAACACGGTATGCTGGTGAAAGTTTAATTAGTTCATAATAATCAGAAGGTTTTTTATTGAAATCATTAAAAAATCGTTCAAATACATCTGGCATCCAGTACCAACTAGGACCCATATCAAAAGTGAAACCCTCTTTTTTCAACCGTCTTGCTCTACCACCTATAGATGAATTTTTTTCAAAAACAGTAACATCATGTCCTTCTTTTGCCAAATAGGAAGCAGCAGATAATGCAGAAAATCCAGAACCAATTATTTTTATATTCTTTTTCATTTTAATTGATAGTAAATAACATTTTTAGGAAACTATAATTCATTTACTAATTCTAAAATAGAATGAAATACTTTAGTTTTTGAATTTAGGTTATTTGTATGAATATGTTCAATCATTCTACCAATTAACCAAATTTCGGTGTCTTCATCATCAAGTACTTGACCCTTTAAAGTTTTTAAATAATCATTTACTACATCTTTTTTAGGTTCTACAGTAAGATAGGATATAAATGTTACATTATCAAAATATTTTTTAATGTCATTTAAATTTTCTGAAGGAACACTTTCACCTAAATAAATGGTTTTATAGCCATTTAATAAAATTTCATAATTTAAATACATTAATCCTAATTCGTGAATTTCATTTAAAGGGAGATATAGTACAAAGACTCTGTCATTTTTAATAGGTTCTAATACTTGAAGTTTTTCTGTATTTATTAAAAGTTTTTGTTTAATTAAATATGTTATAAAATGTTCATGAGCAGGAGTTATAGTGTCAGATTGCCATAAAAATCCTAATTCTGTCATTAATGGGATAAATACATCATAAAAAACTTCTTTAAAAGATTTTTCAGACAATAACGAATTGTATGTGTTAAAGAACAGCGATTGATCAAAATTCATCATTGACATTTTGAAATCATTGATAGCATGATTTTTCACACTTTTTTCAGAAATGATTTCTCTAACTAATTGTGGAATTTTTTCTGGCGGATATTTTGATATTTTTGATATTTTATAACCGTGGTTATGCAGTAGTGTTATATTTAATAGCTTTTGTAAGCTAGCCAAATCATAAAGTCTTATATTAGTTTCTGTTCGCATAGGTTGAAGAACATCATATCTTTTTTCCCATATTCTAATTGTATGAGCTTTTATTCCAGATAGATTTTCTAGATCTTTTATACTAAACACATTTTTTACATTGTTCATCAAAAATCGATTTAAGTTAAACAAAAGTAATAAAAAATTCTTAATTATAATCTAGAAATAATTTTTATTTAAATTCAAGACATAAAAAAACCTATTAAAAAAAGAGCTTAATAGGTAAAATGACTACATAAGATTGCTTTATTTTTCAAAAAATTTCACATATGAATTCCTGATATAAAAAAAACGCTTAAGCAAGCCTAGCGTTTTTTTTTTAAATAGTCATTTGTGACCACGATGGGATTCGAACCCACACGTCCTTTCGAACACCAGCCCCTCAAGCTGGCAAGTCTACCAATTTCTCCACGTGGCCTAAAAAAAAAGTCATCCACATTGTGAACGACTTCTTGTGACCTGACTGGGGCTCGAACCCAGGACCCCATCATTAAAAGTGATGTGCTCTACCAACTGAGCTACCAAGTCAAAAGTCATTTCTCTAACGCGGGTGCAAATATAAGGCCTTATTATTTATTTTTCAAAGCAATTTTATTTTAAATTTGGGTTTTTTTAATATTTACTTTTAACGCCTTAATTCATAAGGTTTTATTGCTCTCATGAAAATAATTTTGTTGGGTTATATGGGTTCCGGAAAGTCTGTGATTGCAAAGTTATTATCCGGTCAACTTGCGATTCCTTTTCATGATCTCGATGTCTGTATAGAGCGCGAAATTCAAATGTCGATTCCCTCCATTTTTAAAACGAAAGGCGAAATCTGGTTTAGGAAAAAAGAACATGAAGTGTTTAAGAAGTTGATTGA
>JAYTNO010000081.1:0-12378 GCA_043748275.1 Flavobacterium sp.
GGTCTGGACGGGACTCGAACCCGCGACCCCATGCGTGACAGGCATGTATTCTAACCAACTGAACTACCAAACCTCTGCTTAATTGCGGTTGCAAATATACCATAGATTTTTATATCTGCAAATGTTTCTTTAAAAATGTTTTAATATTTTATTTTCCTCTAACCAAAGGATTGTTTTTCAACCAGATATGTTGTAAGAATTCTTTCAAAACTATCGCCCACACTCACCGGAACATATTTAATTTTGTTTTGAGCACACGTTTGAGACAATTTTTTAAAATATAAAGCTGCTTGTTTCTCATAAGCATCTTTAACATTGTCTGCAAAAATGTTGATTTCTTCACCACTTTCTAAATCAATAAATTTTCTAGGTGTATTATCAAAATCAAAATTCAATTCTGTTTTATTATCAATTACATGAAAAAGTACCACTTTATGTTTGTTATGTTTTAGATGTTGTAATGCGTTAAACAAAGCCTCTTCGTTCTCTCCTTGAAACATGTCTGTAAAAAGAACAATCATTGAACGGCGGTGCATTTTCTCTGCAATTTGATGCAAAAAAGTTATGGTGTCAGTGCTTTTTGATTGTGTTGGTTGTTCTAAAAGATTTTCTAATTTATTCAACAACATTCTATGATGACGGTCTGATCCTTTTTCTGGTGCATAATATTCGTATGTATCCGAATAAATACTTAATCCAACAGCGTCTCTTTGTTTTTTTAATAAATTCATCAAAACAGCTGATGCCAAAACTGAAAATCCTATTTTAGATTCAAAAAAAGGTTGATTGTCTTTTAGTTTTGGATAATGCATTGAAGACGAATTGTCTATAATCAAATGACAACGCAAATTGGTTTCTTCTTCATATTTTTTGGTATACAATCGGTCTGTTTTAGCAAATAATTTCCAATCTATATGCTTGGTTGTTTCGCCAACATTATAAATTTTATGCTCTGCAAATTCAGCTGAAAATCCGTGAAACGGACTTTTATGCATACCCGAAATAAAACCTTCAACTACTTGATTGGCTAGCAATTCTAGATGTTGAAAACTTGATATTTTTTCTATTTGAGATTCAATATTCATCTTTACTTCCTCTGATGGCCTTAATGGCTCGAGTCAAAGATAATTTTTTTTATTATTAAAATTAATTAAAAAAGGTTTGACTTTCGCCAAACCTTTTTATTATGATATATATATTTGATTACAATAAAGCATTCAAACTATCTGCATATGTTTGTTTTGGAGCAACGCCTACTTGACGTCCTACTACTTCACCATTTTGAAAAACCAAAACGGTTGGTATATTTCTAACACCGTATTTTGCTGCAAACTCTTGATTAGCATCTACATCAACTTTCCCGATTATTGCTTTTCCAGCAAATTCTTCGCTGATTTCGTCAATGATTGGACCAACCATTCTACAAGGACCACACCATGCTGCCCAAAAGTCTACCATTACTGGTTTATCTGATTTTAATACTACTTCGTCAAAAGTTGCATCTGTTATTGCTAATGCCATATTGTTTTATTTTTAAGTTTAACTTTTTTAAAGTTTTATGATACAAATATAAAGAAACATTTTAGTAATGAAATGTAAGTTGTATTACTTTTAGCTATTTTTTGATTGATAGAATTGATAAATAGAGTTTGAATTAATTTTCTTTATATTTGTTAGTATTAAATCAATTTACATGCCAACACATATTTTATTTATCAAAGATATTGCAAAATCTCACAATAAAACCATAACAGTTTGCAAAGCTTTGGTTGATCAATACAAAGCTGAACCCGACACAGAAATTGTTATTGATTTTTCAGATTGTGATTTTATTTATCCTGATTATGCAATTCTATTGCTCTGTTCGATAAAATACATTGAACATTTAGGAATTGACGTTAAAGGCACTATTAAATTAGACACTAATAAGGAAATTGTTACCTACTTGGCTAAAATGAATTTTTTTGAAAATTTGAATGTAGAATTACCTATTTCAATTCCAAAAATAAATCCGCATAATTCTGTGCAAATTCAGAAATATACATCTGAAAATCAATTGGAGGTTTTGAACAGTATTTTAAAAGTACTTCGAGAAAAAAGTTCTTTGAACGATGATGTATATGCAAGTTTAGATTATTGTTTCAACGAAATATTAGACAATGTATTGAATCATACCGAGGAAAAAGTAGGATGGGTTGTGGCTCAATATTTTGAAAATATAAATTCTATTCGATTAATTGTTTGTGATTTTGGACTTGGAATACACCAATCATTAAACCAAAAACACAATTTCACTGAAGATGAAGCCATTTCAAAATGTATAGAAAGTGGCGTTACCAATGGAAAAGGACAAGGTCACGGATTGTTTGCAACTGCTTCGTTTGTAAGATTAAACAAAGGTTGGCTAAGTTTGTTTTCTGGAAATAAAAAATTAAATGTTAGCGAAAAAGGAACAATTGTAAAAGATATTGAAGGTTGGCAAGGAACTTGTGTTTATATAAGAATCAATACAAATGTTGCTGTTGATTATACTGAATTTACAAGTCCTTTTTATGACTACAAGAAACAAGTATTTGAAAACTTATTTCAGCAATAATGGTATAAAATATAATTTTTAATGCAAAAAGGCGTTATTTATAAAGCAATTAATATAACTTTGCAAAACCAATATAACAAAAATGACAACTACAATTTTATTTAGAGAAATAAACCCAAGTCTTGGCACTCGAGATTTAGGGGCTAAAATTCGTTTGAATATTATTGAAAAAATAAATACAAACGATAAAGTATATTTAGATTTTGAAGGCGTTGATGTGGTTACTAACTCGTTTGCAAACGAGTGTTTTAGTAAATTAAAAGATGCAGTAACGCTTGATGTTTTTAAAACTAAAATTGCTTTTTTAAACACTAATGACTTCGTTCAAAGAGTTATTATTTCTGCTTTGTAAATTTTATTTTTATATAAATATAAAGTCACTTTGTAGTGGCTTTTTTGTTTTTATCACGCTTATATTACCAAAAAACTTATACTTTTCTTGTCATTTCGAAGAACGAGAAATCGCATAGCATTATTAACTAGTGTGATTTCTCCTTCGTCGAAATGACAAAGCCGACCTTAAATTAACTATTCTTTACAACCTCAACTTCTTCTGGTGTCAAGTCATATAATTTATAAACCAACTCATCAATGTCGTTTTCTAATTCGCTTTCATCTCATCAATTATTTTCATCGTTTCTACACTAACCGTGCAAACTCTTTTTAATAAATCTATTACGTGGTTTTTATAATCGGCAAAACGATAGGTATTGAAGTTTTCAGATATGGTTTTGTCGGTATATTTTTTTTCTTTGTATTGGTCAAGAACCCATTCTATTGCCGAACGATTACCCAATTTATACAACCAAGCACTTTCTGGAATGCCTAGTAAATGAGTATGTTCATCAATAGCAATCACTCCTTGAGCTTTGTCGGCTTTTAGTTTTACTTTGAGTTTATAGTTTTTGTCTTTGATGTTACTATTATCAATAACTTGCAACTCAAATGGCGCAACCGTTTCATAATTAATGTGCAAGTCCATTAGTTTTTTACCCCAAGAAACCCATTTGAAAAAATCGTCATAAAATGGCAAACGAGGAAACTCTCGTTTTAAGTTTAACTCATATTTTTTGCGATACTCAGGATTGTGCAAAACCGCATAAGTATAATAGAAAATATCTTCTTTAGTGATTTCATTGCGAGGCACGAAGCAATCTTGACTTAATTTTGATGGGATTGCTTCGTTCCTCGCAATGACTGGCGTGTAATGCTCTTGAAACTGACTTAAACCCCAATCAGTAATGTTGTCGTGACGATTGCCTTCTTGGTCGTATTTATAAATTGAAAAATATTGACAATCTCCTATGTAATGTAAATCAAGAAGTCTATTTGAAATTAAACAATCAAAGGTTTTACCATTAACATTAATTCCTATTAACAAATTTTCCTTATCCAATTCATTTCCAAAAGTATCATAATGGTTTTGAGTTAATCTATGATTAAAAATCTTTTCTTTATAATGAAACTTCTTGGTAAAAGGTCTAAAATTTGTATAACTAATATTATTTTCAGAAAAAGCACCAATTAATTTTCTTTGAAAATAATTTTCTAAACTCGAACTCCATTTGATTTTTGTTGATAATTCTTTTGAATTATTTTTGATTAAAGAATTGTAAGTTTCAACAAAAAAATTCATTTTATTTTTGAGATTTTTTTTGTCAAAATCAAAAACCCATTCATCTCTATTTGTATTTACACCTAATGAATAAAAATTAAACAAAGCATTTTTTTTGCCATTTAAAGAAATTAAATCATCAAAATCATTGGTTGACAAGTCAATCCAATTATTATTTTTATCTGGATTAATGGTGTCAAAATTTATTTGTCCAAAACTCTGAATTCCTTCAAGCCATTCAAATTTTTCTATTCTTGAAGCACGAATATCGCAAGGATGAATGTATTTGATTTGGCATTTTTCGTTTAATTTTTCTTTCGATTTTACTAAAAACATAATAGCAATTCCAACCATTGCTCCTAACCCGAAAACAGTATGAGCTTCTCCAAGAAAAATCCCGTCTTTACCTGAAAGCTCTCTAATATTTCCACCTAAATCAACTACATAACAAAAATCAAATTCTTCTTGTATTGATTTTCTAAAACCATCAAAAGCTTTGTTATTGATGAAAGAATTATTTGTAACCATACAAACCACACCATTTTCATCGACTCTATCAGAAGCCCAACGATAAAAGCGTGTGTACATATCATACAAATTTGCTTTATTTGTTGCATTACTTCTATTTACATAAGTATCTTTAATTCTTTTATCAATAAAATCGTATTCTCTATTTTTATTGAAATCGTTAAAATTAGCTTGATTAGCATTATATGGCGGATTTCCAATAATAACAGAAATTTTTTGCTCATTTTGCCTCTTTATACGAATTGCATTTTCAGTGCTTAATCCAAATAAATTAGCTTGAGAACCCATATTTGGAAAACCACCAATATTGTCTAATGTATCTACAAAACACGAGTTAGGAAACTCAAGGTATTTACCCATTTTTTGTTTGTAGGTATATTCAATATTCAAATTGGCAACATAATAAGGTAAAATGGCTACTTCGTTGGCAAAAATTTCGTTTTTGTATTTGTGTTCTAAATATTGTTCTGGTATAAAATCGATAATATCAGTTATAAAAGTTCCTGTTCCTGTTGCTGGGTCAAGAATGTGCACGTTTTTGTCTGCCATTCCTTTATTGAAATGTTTTTGCAACAAATAATCGGTGCTTTTTATCATAAAACGCACAATTTCGTTAGGAGTATATACTACACCTAGTTTGTCGGCACCTTTTGGGTTATAAACTTTATAAAAGTTTTCGTAAACTACTTTTAAGAATTTTTGCTTTTCGTGATGGTCAGCTACTTTAGATGCGTGAGCGTTAAGAGTATTGTAATAATATCCCAATTCACCTAACTGGTTTTGTCGCATTGAACGACTCATAAATGTATTTACTAAATCTTCGAGTTGCGATGCAATATTGTTTTCGTGATGAAAATCAGATTCATCAAACACCGATTTAAACAAGTCTTCGGTCAAGATGTGCTGAATAATCATTTCGCGAATGTCTTCTTTAGAAATTTGAGGATTAATTTCTTTCTGACACATTTCAAAGAAACTTTCTGATGCGGCAATAAATTTTTTGTTTATTTTATATTCTTCACTTATCGTGTTTCTAAGTGTTTCAACTATTGTAGGTATGTCTTCTTTAAATTTATTTAATGCTTCTTCAAATTTTTCAATATCATCAGATTTGAAGTTAATAAACAGATTAAGAATTTTTTCTAATTTATCAGCATCAGCCATTTGAATTCTAGAAACTTCATTACCTCTTTGAAACAATACCGCTTCAATTCCGTCTTGAAAAATAATATTGGTTTTGGGATAACCGTCCTTGTATAGTTTTTTATTTATTTCTTCATCAAGTGTATCCTTTGTGTCTTTACTTTCGACATAACCAATTTCTAAATTAAGTTGGTTTTTTAAAACACCATCAGGTCTGATATTTTTTTTACCCGATTCATTTTTAATAGTTATTTCAGTAACATAAATATAATTTTTGGAAAAAGCCCATTGGTCAATTAATTTATCAAATGCTCTTTTTATTGACATTTCATTAATTGCACTAACTCTTTTTTGAGCATCACGCTGATTGTAATATTGGTTGATAAGTTGTTTTGACATTATGCTTTTTTTTCAAAAGTAAGAATTTTAATTCAATCTAAAATCAATATCCAAATGAGATAAATCATCTAATAGTTCTTTAGATATTTTTACTTTAATTTTTCGACTTGGCATTTCTAAGGTAGTAACTCTTCTTACTTTATCTACTGCAATTGTTGGTGTTCCTGTTACTTCTTGATCATCTATTGTTTCGTTTCCATCAAGATTTTCTATATCAATTTCTTCGTTGTTATTTGATGAAAACTCTGCTTCGATTGGTTTTAAAACTTCAATAGGTTTGGCAATAATTTCGGTTTCTATAACTTCAAAACTTACTGTTTTATCTCCTTCGTTTGCTTTAAAAACTTCATTTAATTTCTGAATCATATTTTGTTGAATATCAAAAATATTCAACTGAATTGATAGTTTCTTCGCAAAAGTTGGTAATACATCTGCCAATAATTTTGCGTCTTGAAAAGTAATTCTTGGTTCGGATTTTTTTCCTGTTTCACGGTTTACCCATCCGTCTTTGATATTGACTCTAAAAAATATAAACTGGTTGTTTGCCAAAAAATGTCTGAATTTTAAATACTCTTCATCAAAAATTCTAAAATCGTGACTTTCATCATAACCTTCTAATGTAAACATTGCCCAATCTTTTCCGTTTTTACCAGTTCGATATTGCACGTTGGTTACAATTCCGGCAAAAGTTAAGTTTTTTCCAATTAATGTTTCTAAACTTTTTAAATATATCAATTTAGAGTTGCAAAAATATTTCATCTCATTTTTGAAATCATCCAATGGATGTCCAGAAATATAAATCCCTACAACTTCTTTTTCTTTGGCTAATTTTTCCATAGTACTCCAATCTTCACAAGGAGGAACAATTGGTTCGGCTATTTGAACATCACTTGCTTCACCGAAAAGACTAACTTGTGATGAGTTCTCGTTTTCTTGAAATTTGGCTCCATATCGTATCGCTTTTTCATAAAACGTAATTCCATCTCCATCATCATGAAAATATTGAGCTCGTGTGGTATTTAAAAAAGAATCAAAACCACCTGCTAAAGCTAAATTTTCGATGGCTTTTTTATTAGCAGCTCTTAAATCGATACGTTTAGCTAAATCAAAAATCGATTTGTATTTGCCCTCTTTTCTATTTTCGACAATGGTTTCTACTGCGTTCATTCCGACGCCTTTTACAGCTCCAATCCCGAATCTAACGGCATAATTCTCGTTTACTGTAAATTTATAAAAACTCTCATTGACATCTGGCCCAAGAACCTGTAGTCCCATTCGCTTGCATTCTTCCATAAAAAAGGAAACCTGCTTGATGTCACTCATATTGTTTGACAAAACTGCCGCCATATATTCTGCTGGATAATTGGCTTTTAAATAAGCAGTTTGATAGGCAATCCAAGCATAACATGTTGAGTGGGATTTATTAAAAGCATACTCTGCAAAAGCTTCCCAGTCTTTCCAAATTTTTTCTAATTTTTCTTCTGAGTGTCCTTTTGCTGCAGCTTGACTTATAAATTTTGGTTTCATTTTATCCAAAACATCACGCTGTTTTTTTCCCATTGCTTTACGCAAAACGTCGGCGTCGCCTTTTGAGAAATCTGCTAATTTTTGGGATAAAAGCATTACTTGTTCTTGATAAACTGTAATTCCGTATGTGTCTTTGAGCAATTCTTCGCAAGCTTCAAGATCATATTCTATAGGCTCTTCTCCGTTTTTTCTTTTAATAAAACTCGGGATATAAGCAATTGGTCCTGGACGATATAATGCATTCATGGCTATCAAATCATTGAAAACGGTTGGTTTCAATTCTTTCATGTATTTCTGCATTCCGGCACTTTCATACTGAAAAATACCTACTGTTTCTCCTCGTTGAAAAAGCTCATATGTTTTTACATCATCTATAGGAAATTCATCAGGATTAATGTCTTTTCCTGATCTGTATTTTACTAATTTGACTGTATCTTTTATCAATGTCAACGTTTTCAACCCAAGAAAATCCATTTTCAATAAACCGGCACTTTCTACTACTGAATTATCAAATTGTGTTACATACAAATCTGAATCTTTTGCTGTTGCAACAGGAACAAAATTGGTTATATCACTTGGAGTAATAATCACACCACAAGCGTGAATTCCTGTGTTTCTTAGGTTTCCTTCAAGAACCTGAGCTTGTTGAATAGTTTCTCCACTTAAATCATCATCATTTGAAAGTGCCACTAATTCTTTTATTTTTTCAAAATCTTCTGGTCGAAGTACTTTTTTTATTTCTGCTTCAGTATCGTTTAAGAATCTGGCGAGATTCCATTTTGAAGGGATTAAATTCGGGATTAATTTCGCAATTTTATCTGCTTCAAAAAGAGGCAAATCTAAAACTCTTGCCGTATCACGAATGGCCGATTTTGCAGCCATCGTACCGTATGTAATAATTTGAGCTACTTGTTTAGAACCATATTTTTCGATAACATAATCCATAACCTTGCTTCTGCCTTCATCATCAAAATCAATATCAATATCGGGTAATGACACACGGTCTGGATTTAAAAATCTTTCAAAAAGTAAATTATAAAGTAAAGGATCAATATTGGTAATTCCTAAACAATATGCCACTACAGAACCTGCTGCAGAACCACGTCCTGGACCAACCGAAACTCCCATATTTCTTGCTGCTGCAATAAAATCCTGTACAATTAAAAAATAACCCGGATATCCTGAATTTTCTATTGTGAGCAATTCAAAGTCTATTCGTTCTTGAATTTCTGGCGTTATTTCAGCATAACGTTTTTTTGCACCTATGTAAGTTAATTTTCTTAAATAGGCATTTTCCCCACGTTTTCCTCCATCCGTTTCATCGTCTTTTACTAAAAATTCTGTAGGTATTTCAAATATTGGCAATAATACTTCGCGTGCTAAATTGTAGATTTCTATTTTATCTACGATTTCTTGAATATTAGAAATTGCTTCGGGCAAATCATTGAATAATTTTTTCATTTCATCACCTGATTTGAAATAATATTCTTGATTTGGCAACCCATATCGATATCCACGACCACGACCAATTGGGGTTGTTTGTTTTTCGCCATCACGCACACAAAGCAAAATATCATGTGCATTGGCATTGTCTTTCTCTATATAAAAAGTGTTATTGGTAGCAATTATTTTTACTTGATGCTTTTTGGCTAATGAAATCAATCCTTCGTTTACTCTGTTTTCGTCTTCTTGATTATGACGCATTACTTCTATATAGAAATCGTCTCCGAAAATTTCTTTCCACCAAATCAAACTTTCTTCAGCTTGATTTTCACCTAGATTTAATATTTTATTTGGAATTTCACCGTAAAGATTCCCAGAAAGTACAATTAGGTCCTCTTTATATTGCTCAATAACAATTTTATCAATTCTTGGCACATAATAAAATCCTTCTGTATAAGCTATAGATGACATTTTGGCCAAATTATGATATCCTTTTTTGGTTTTTGCAAGAAAAACAATTTGATAACCATTGTCTTTTCGGGTTTTGTCTTTATGGTCTTCACAAACAAAAAACTCGCATCCTACTATTGGTTTAATAATTTTATCGGTTGGAATTTCTCCATTCTCTTCGGCTGTTTTGTTTTTTGCTTCGATATTTTTATTGTGATATAAAATGTCTCTGACAAAATGAAAAGCACCCATTAGGTTGGCGTGATCTGTTATTGCTACAGCTGCCATTTTTTGTTGCGCTGTTGCTTTAACCAATGAGGCTACACTAATTGTAGATTGCAGTACTGAAAATTGCGTATGATTATGTAAATGCACAAATTGAGTGTCTACAAGTATTTGTTTATTATCCGAAAGTTCTTTTTTAGAAATTGGCACAACAATTTTATCTCCAATTTGTTGTCTGATTTTTTCAGAAGCTTCTTTAAGATTAATATGTTTTAATCCTATCAGTTGAATTTCTCTTGGGTTTTTTAATTGAAAATCCTCAAAATATTCCTGTTCTACTTGAAGTTCTTGTTTGGTAAAAACCTCTGTTCGGATTAATTCAAAAAAGCATCTAGTGGTTGCTTCAACATCTGCTGTAGCATTGTGCGCCTCTGCAAATGGTTTGTTAAATAAAAATTGGTGTAACTCTGTTAGAGTTGGTAATTTAAATTTGCCTCCGCGTCCTCCAGGAAGTTTTAATAACGAGGCGGTAGTTTCTGTACAAGTGTCTAAAATTGGCATTGTACTCATAGGACTTTTAATCCCCAATCGATGAAATTCGCAACCCATTATGTTGACGTCAAAACCTAAATTTTGACCAACAATAAATTTTGTTTTTGATAAAGCTTCGTTGAATTTTTGTAAAACTTCTACAAGAGAAATTCCTTCTTCTTGCGCTAATTCTGTCGAAATACCGTGAATTCTCTCAGCATCAAAAGGAATATTAAAACCATCCGGCTTAACCAAATAATCTTGATGCTCAATGAGTTTTCCCATCTCATCGTGCAACTGCCAAGCAATTTGAATACATCTTGGCCAATTGTTGACATCGGTAATAGGTGCATCCCAACGTTTTGGTAATCCTGTAGTTTCGGTATCGAATATTAAGTACATTTCTTTAATCTATTGATTTCTTGTGTCCAAAAGAGTAAAAATCTAATGGTTTGATAATTCTCAAAATTACATTTTAGTAGTGTAGAAATCAATTTTAGTTATTAACAAAAAACCATTCAAAAAACTGACGAATCAATTTTTTGAATGGTTTTGTATTTGAAAAATAATTGCTTCTTAAATCAATTGAAGATTTAAGAATGCTAATTAATATCCTCCTCTGTTTCCTCCACGGTCATTTCCACCACGGCTGTTTCCACCTCCACCGTAACCACCACGAGAGTTTCCTCCTCCACGGTTATCGTTGAAGCTTCTTCTTTCTCCTTCTGGTTTTGGCTCTGATTTGTTCACTACAATTGCACGACCTTGAACAGTAGCACCATTCAATTCTTCTATTGCTTTTAATGCTTCATCATCATTTGTCATTTCAACAAAACCAAATCCTTTACTTCTTCCAGTAAATTTATCAGTAATAATCTTAACAGAATCAACTGTACCATAAGCCTCGAAAGACTCTCTTAAATCTGCTTCCTCAATACTGAATGGAAGGCTTCCAACAAAAATGTTCATAAGTTGTATTTTATATTATTTCGAACAAATATACTCAATTTATATTCTAATCTACTATGTGTTAGATTAATTCTATCTTAAATCTTTTAAAATAAAAAATCCATTCGTTTTGGAGAATGGATTTTATAGAATTATTTGTAGGTTTTTTTATAATTCTGGCGTTACAGGAACTTTATAAAAAACACCGTTTTGCATATTCACAAACTCATTTCCTGTTGATGTTGGATCAATGTTTTTTGCATTAAACCTAAAGGTACCCGAAACTGTAACCCCATCATATTGAGAAACTACTACTTCTCCTACATCACCTTGCACACCAGTTTGATATTCATAAACTTCATCAGCAATAGTAGTGACAAAAGATGCTTTTTTATTGGTACTTGTACCCAAAACATAAGTGGCAAATGTATTTTCGTTTTTTGGATCTATTGAAGTAGACGGTATAGGGATTTCTAAAACCATAGTTTCAGTTAAAGAAACAGCCTGAATTTTTAATTTATTTGACCCAAGAATTGCTTTTGCATCAGATCCTTGCCAAAATATATTATCCTTAACGCCTTGAAAAACAGCTTGATTATTAAATCTAACATCTTCTCCACAAGAAATTAATGCTATTGAAACCGTAAATAAAAAGAGTAACTTTTTCATTTTAAAATAATTTTAGCAACAAAAATAGTTTTTTTAGTCAAAAATGCTAAATAAAAACTCATAAAATGAATGATAAAATGATAGCGATTTGTTTTTTAACAATTTATAAATTTGAAAATGCGTTTAGAATTAGTTTTTTTTAAAATAAATTGTATCTTTGCGCCCTTAATTAATCGAGGTCGAGTACCTCAAAATTTAATCATTATAGATTATGTCAGTAAAAATTAGATTACAAAGACACGGAAAAAAAGGAAAACCTTTTTACTGGGTTGTAGCGGCAGATGCTCGCTCAAAAAGAGATGGT
>JAYTNO010000082.1:0-1748 GCA_043748275.1 Flavobacterium sp.
GGTAACTTATGGAAGTTGGCGGTTGATCATCCTGAAAGTAAAGTCCCTCCTTGTCTTCACCGTGCCCCTACAGAGAAAAACGGACAGACCCGGTTGCTGATGATCTGTTGAATTCAAATCAAAGCATTCACTTTTGCCGAGCTGGTATTTTGAGTTTTGCGCCTTTACTGAATCTGATTTTAGTTTTTAGATGTTGTGACGAAAGCCCCGCCTTGACACAATAGAAATTTTAAATGCATCAATCAAATATGACATACATTTATGCAGCACTTATTTTTTGTGGTTTACTCTAAATTTAATGATATGAAAAAATATACTGCAGCAAGATTGTCCAAAGGAAACAAACTTTTTCCAATTGAAATTTTAATTACCGGAGAAGGCGTTACATTAAAACATCCCGGGCTGTTTAGTGGCCAGGAAAAAACAATTCCGTTCAGTCGGGTATCTTCTGTGGATGTTAGTTGCCCGTTAGTTGGTTTTTCTACAATAATGATTCACACAACCGGAGAAGGCAAAATAGAAGCACATGGCTTCAAGAAGAGCGAAGTGGTTGAAATGAAGAAGATGATTCTTGAAAAAATTTGAAAATAAAACAATCTAATTTCATTTCGGAAAATTTTTCAAAACAATAATTCGGATAATAAAATGGGGTCGTAAAAACTTTGTATTAATACATGAGCAGAGGCCATGAAACAACACTAAATGGACAGGTATAAAGAAACATTTGAAACTTGGAACAAAATTGCTTCATTATATGAAGACAAGTTTATGAACCTGAACTTGTATAATGACACTTATGATTTCATTTGCAATTCAATTTTAAAAGACAAGGCAAAAATTTTAGAAATAGGTTGTGGCCCAGGAAATATTACAAAGTATCTTTTATCAAAAAGATTCGACTTTGACATTTTTGGAATTGACATTTCACCCAATATGATTGAGCTAGCAAAAAAAAATAATCCTGCAGCAAGATTCGCTATAATGGATAGTAGAGAAATTGACGACATTAAAACAAAATATGACGGAATAGTTTGTGGGTTTTGTTTGCCTTATTTATCGCAAACTGACAGCATAAAACTTATTACTGACTGTAGTAAATTACTAAATGAAAATGGGCTGATATATCTAAGTTTCGTTGAAGGCGACCCAAGTAAATCTGACTTTCAAGTTGGCAGCAGTGGAGACAGAAGTTATTTCTATTTTCATAAATTAAACGCCCTGATAACACAACTTAGTAACAGTAAATTTGAAGAAATTAGAACATTTAAAGTGGCGTATAAAAAATCAGAAACTGAGATTGACTTTCATACAATACTTACAGCGAAGAAAAAAACGATCGCATAAAAAGCCTTTGTCGAAAATCGGGGGAGTGCTTTATCTCTGCGGTTTTTTCATAACAAAAGTGTAGGTAAAAAACAGTTTCGTAAAAACTCAACAAAGCATGGCTAGATCGTTTGTTTCGGCTTATGATGCCAAGCGCCAAGGTAAGTGAAATAAACTTTGCAGTTTCAGTTATTCCCAGCTAAAAATTTTGACCATTTGCTTTTACCAATTCTATAATCCCGTTTCAAAATAACTTCAGTTATGCTTATATTACAGTTACAAAAAAGAAAAATATACGTTGATAAAAATCATACATACAATGAAAAAAATAACATTTCCATTAGCTGCAATTGC
Source organism: Flavobacterium sp. (assembly GCA_043748275.1). Lineage (GTDB taxonomy): Bacteria > Bacteroidota > Bacteroidia > Flavobacteriales > Flavobacteriaceae > Flavobacterium. The sequence goes on from JAYTNO010000082.1 coordinate 1,678, forward strand.
TGCTCTTCTATTTGCTGTTTCCTGTAATAATAACGGCGATACAAATGCTGCAGAAAATAAAAAAGATACTA
>JAYTNO010000083.1:0-4827 GCA_043748275.1 Flavobacterium sp.
TTATACTCAAAAGTAAAATACCAACTACCATTTGCATTTTGAACATTTTTGCAAACACCAACTTGATCAACATGACCTTGTACAATATGACCATCTAAGCGATCTCCAAGTTTCATGGCGCGTTCTAAATTAATAGTTTGACCAACTTTCCAGTTGCCAATATTGGTTTTCTCGATAGATTCTCTAATTGCTGTGACAGTATATTTGTTTTCGTTAATGTCAACAACTGTCAAGCAAACACCATTATGAGCAACACTTTGATCAATTTTAAGTTCGTTTGTTATTGAAGATTCAATTGTAATATGAAGATTCTCGTTGTCTTTTTTAATTTCTTGGATTATACCAAGTGTTTCTATAATTCCTGTAAACATTCTTGTTTTATTTTACTAAATTTGCACTTCAAAATTAGGAATAAATAACTTGAAGTAAGAATGAAAAAAGCAGAAAATATTATCGTAGGAATTTCAATAGGAGATTTAAACGGTATTGGAAGCGAAGTGGTACTCAAAACTTTTGAGGATTCTAGAATGCTAGAATTATGTACACCAGTTATTTTTGCTAATGTAAAAATATTATCTTTTGTCAAAAAAACTTTCGAATCTACATCATTACTTCATGGTATTGATAAATTAGATCAAATAATTCCAGGTAAAATAAACGTATTAAATGTTTGGAGAGAAGGTGTTGATGTTAATTTTGGACAAAATGACGAAAATGTAGGTAAATATGCAATCAAATCTTTTGTTGAAGCTACAAAAGCACTTAAAGATGGATTGATAGATGTCTTGGTTACAGCTCCAATAAATAAATACAACATACAATCTGAAGATTTTAAATTTCCAGGACATACCGATTATTTAAATCAAGAATTAGAAGGAAATGCATTAATGCTTATGGTTCAAGACAATCTGAGAGTAGGACTACTTACAGATCATATTCCTGTAAACGAGGTTGCTAAACATTTGACAGAATCGTTAATTATAAAAAAAATTGAAACGGTAAAAAAATCATTAATTCAAGATTTTAGCATCAATAAACCAAAAATTGCACTTTTAGGTTTGAATCCCCATAGTGGAGATAATGGTGTTATTGGCAAAGAAGAAGAAGAAATTATAAAGCCAACAATAAAGAAATTGTTTGATAAAGGCACAATGGTTTTTGGTCCTTTTTCTGCAGATGGATTTTTTGGAAGCAATCAATATGAGAAATACGATGCAGTAATTGCAACCTATCACGATCAAGGACTAATACCATTCAAAACATTATCGTTTGGGAAAGGTGTAAATTATACAGCAGGATTAAATAAAATACGAACTTCGCCAGATCATGGAACTGCTTATGACATTGCCGGAAAAGGAATTGCAGATTATAATTCGTTTAAAGAAGCTGTTTATTTGGCAATAGACATCTATCATTCAAGAAATCAGTATCAAGAAATCAGTGCTAACCCTATGAAAATAAGGGAAAAACAAGAAGAAAAAAATATTCGATAAAAAAATGCAAACAACATTTTTGATTGTACATTTATTTTATATCTTTGCGCTCCCGAATCATTCGGACAAATTGTTGTTGAAATGAAGCAGTTAAATGAATTTTTAATTCCTTTTTTAGGATTAAAGCTAGGAAAACACCAGTTTGAGTATCAAATAAATAATACGTTCTTTGATCGCTTTGATTATCATGAATTTGAAAATTCTGATATTAAAGTAAATGTAGTTTTAGAAAAGAAAAGCACCATGTTAGAGCTTGCTTTTAAACACAAAGGTACAATTTATGTGCCTTGTGATTTAACTGGTGAGATGTTTGATTTTCCTATAAAGGGTAAAATTAAATTAGTGGTACAATTCGGAGAACAATTCAATAATGATAACGAAGAGTTATTAATATTGCCACACGGAGAATTTCAGTTAGATATTTCACAATATATATATGAAATGATTGTGCTCTCAATACCTTTAAAAAAAGTACATCCAGGAATAAAAGATGGAACCTTAAAAACTCCAGAACTTGACAAACTCAAAGAAATGACTGTCAAGAAACAAAAAAAAGCAGAAAAAGAAGAAGAAAATACAGACCCACGTTGGGACAAATTAAAGAAACTATTAACGGATAAATAATATAGTAAAATGGCACATCCTAAAAGAAAAATCTCGAAAACAAGAAGAGATAAGAGAAGAACTCATTATAAAGCAACAGTTGCTCAAATCGCAACTTGCCCTATTACAGGTGAAGCACATTTATACCACAGAGCATACTGGCATGAAGGTAAAATGTACTACAGAGGACAAGTAGTAATTGACAAGTCTACAGTTGCACTTGCATAATATTTTGTATTAAACAAATCTAAACTCTCACCATTGTGGGAGTTTTTTTGTTATTTGTAGTTTAAAATAAATATACAATTATAAAATTAATTGGTTTAATTTTTTTTTGTAATTTCCACCTCTTTTCAAATCCATAATTTGAAAAGAATTTAACAACATTCTATGAACACAATTACTGCCGCAATTACAGCCGTTGGAGCATATGTTCCAGATTATATATTGACAAATAAAATCCTTGAAACAATGGTTGAAACCAATGATGAATGGATACAAACAAGAACTGGAATAAGCGAAAGAAGAATTCTTAAAGGAGACAAACTAGGAACTTCATTTATGGCTATAAAAGCAGCTCAAGATTTAATTAAGAAAAGTAATATAAACCCAGAAGAAATAGATCTTGTTCTAGTAGCTACAACAACACCAGATATGCCAGTAGCAGCTACATCAGTTTTTGTTGCCTCTCAAATAGGTGCAGTAAATGCATTTGCTTTTGATATTCAAGCTGCGTGTTCAGGATTTTTATTCGGAATGTCAACAGCTTCTGCCTATATTCAATCAGGAAAGTATAAAAAAGTATTGTTAATTGGAGCAGATAAAATGTCTTCGATTATAGATTATACCGATAGAGCAACATGTATTATCTTTGGTGATGGTGCTGGTGCAGTATTATTTGAACCTAATTATGAAGGATTCGGATTGAAAGATGAAATTCTTAAAAGTGATGGTATAGGTCGCGATTATTTGAAAATTGATGCTGGCGGATCAATTCTTCCCGCATCAAAAGAAACAGTAGAAAACAGACAACATTTTGTTTTTCAAGACGGGAAAACAGTATTTAAATATGCTGTAACAGGAATGGCTGATGTGAGCGAAAAAATAATGGAAAGAAACAATCTAACAAGAGAAACTGTGGATTGGTTAATTGCACATCAAGCCAACAAAAGAATTATTGATGCCACTGCAAACCGCATGGATCTTGACGAAAGTAAAGTATTAGTAAATATTCATCGATACGGAAATACCACTTCGGCAACATTGCCATTGTTGTTGAGTGATTTTGAAAACAAATTCAAAAAAGGTGATAATTTAATATTCGCTGCTTTTGGAGGAGGATTTACTTGGGGATCAATTTATCTAAAATGGGCATACGACAAACAATAAAATAAATTAAATAACAAATATTATGGATTTAAAAGAAATTCAAAACCTAATCAAATTTGTATCCAATTCAGGAGTTGCAGAAGTAAAACTTGAAACAGGTGATATCAAAATCACTATTAGAACAACTTTAGAAGGAAATTCTCCTGATATTACCTATGTTCAGCAAGCACCAATGCAACAAGTCCCTATGCAACAAGCGCCACAAGCACAACAAGCTCCAGCAATACCAGTTGCAGCAGCACCAGTTGTAGATGAAAATGCAAAATATATTACCGTAAAATCTCCAATTATAGGAACTTTTTACAGAAAACCTTCACCAGACAAGTCTGTTTTTGTAGAAGTAGGTAGTACAATTGCAAAAGGTGATGTTCTTTGTGTTATTGAAGCAATGAAATTATTCAATGAAATTGAATCTGAAATATCAGGAAAAATTGTTAAAATTCTTGTTGACGATATGTCTCCAGTAGAATTTGATCAACCATTATTTTTAGTAGATCCATCTTAATTTAGATTTTTAGATTTTAATTATTAGAGTTTTCTAATTATACAAAATCAATCAATCCAAATGTATACTAATCTAATAAAAAGAAGATGTTTAAAAAAATATTAATAGCAAATAGAGGCGAAATAGCACTTAGAGTAATTCGTACTTGCAGAGAAATGGGAATAAAAACAGTTGCGGTTTACTCTACAGCCGATGCTGAAAGTTTGCACGTAAAATTTGCAGACGAAGCAGTTTGTATAGGACCACCTCCAAGTAATTTATCGTATTTGAAAATGTCAAATATAATTGCTGCTGCAGAAATTACAAACGCAGACGCCATTCATCCAGGATATGGTTTTCTTTCTGAAAATGCAAAATTTTCTAAAATTTGTCAAGAACACGGTATAAAATTTATTGGTGCTTCGCCTGAAATGATTGACAAAATGGGAGACAAAGCTTCGGCAAAAGCTACTATGAAAGCTGCTGGAGTACCTTGTGTTCCTGGTTCTGAAGGTCTTTTAGAATCATTCGAGCAAGCTAAAAAACTTTCTAAAGAAATGGGCTATCCAGTGATGCTAAAAGCAACAGCTGGTGGTGGTGGAAAAGGAATGAGAGCTGTTTGGAAAGAAGAAGATTTATTAAAAGCTTGGGAAGGCGCACGTCAAGAATCTGCCGCTGCTTTTGGTAATGACGGAATGTATTTAGAAAAACTTATTGAAGAACCACGTCATATAGAAATTCAAGTTGTTGGAGATGCTTTCGGAAAAGCATGTCATCTTTCTGAAAGAGATTGTTCTGTTCAACGTCGTCATCAGAAATTGACTGAAGAAACTCCTTCGCCATTTATGACAGATGATT
>JAYTNO010000084.1:0-26610 GCA_043748275.1 Flavobacterium sp.
GTGTTGCCCTTTCCAATCCATTGCCCATTGCAAATGGTTGCGTGCAGCTTCTACTCTATCTTCAATGGTTGGTTTTGGTAATAGTTCACCTGTTTTAAAATAATGTTTGATTTCGTTAAAAATCCAAGGATAACCAATGGCTGCACGACCAATCATAATACCGTCTATGCCATAACGGTTTTTATATTCTAATGCTTTTTGAACCGAATCGATATCACCATTACCGAAAATGGGCATTGTAATTCTCGGGTTGTTTTTTACTCGAGCAATATGTGACCAATCTGCTTCGCCTTTATATAATTGTGCTCGAGTTCGACCGTGAATAGATAAAGCTTGAACTCCAATGTCTTGCAATCGCTCTGCAACCTCATCAATATTTATAGAATTTTCGTCCCAACCCAAACGTGTTTTTACGGTGACTGGTAAGTTGGTACTTCGAATAACGGCTTTTGTCAAGCGCACCATCAAATCTACATCTTTCAAAACAGCTGCACCTGCGCCTTTACAAACGACTTTTTTTACGGGACAACCAAAATTAATGTCAATCAAATCAGGATTTACTGTCGAAACAATTTCGGCAGAAAGTGCCATTGCTTCTTCGTCTCCGCCAAAAATTTGAATTCCAACTGGTCTTTCATAGTCAAAAATATCTAGCTTTTGACGACTTTTTATAGCATCACGAATCAATCCTTCTGAAGAAATAAATTCAGAAAACATCAAATCTGCACCGTGCGCTTTACATAAACGACGAAATGGCGGATCACTCACGTCTTCCATTGGTGCTAGAAGAAGTGGAAAATCAGGAAGTTCTATGTTGCCTATTTTTATCAAAGGATTTTTTTTGCAAAGATAACATAAGATTTTGAAAGAGGCTTATTGATTATAATCTTAAAAATCACTCTTCCTTTTATCAAAAAAATGAATTGGTTTGCGACTCATTGGATTAAAAATTAGACGTTGTAAGTCTTCTTTTATAGCAAATTCAATTTTTGGTGTTACTCGTAATTTAGCTCTAAAATGGTCTTTCAAATCCTGCAAGAAAGCCTCAGATTGTTTTTTTACTGCAATTTTTATATTTATTTCATCGGTTCCTAATTCATTTGTAGTTATTTCAATAATGTGGTTTTCTATATTTTCGAAGTGAGTTAAGACATCGTTCATCGCTGGTGGATATAAAGTTGTTCCTTTATATTTTATCATTTGTTGTTTTCTCCCAATTATAGGCCCAACTCTCAAAGTGTTTCTTCCGCAAGCACAAGGATCTGTATGTAATTGTACAATATCGCCTGTTTTAAAACGTATTAATGGCATAGCCTCCACACCTATTGTTGTAAAAGTTAATTCTCCTATTTTACCATTTTTTACAGGTTCATTATTTTCATCTAAAACTTCGGTAATAATTAATTCTGGATGATGGTGACCTCCAATTGAATGTTCACATTCGGTAAAAGCAGTACTCATTTCTGTTGAAGCATAGGTTGAAAATAATTTAATATCCCATTTATCAGTAATTTTTTTTGCTAAAACACTCATTGAAAAATCTTGATTACGAAGTGATTCTCCAATACAAACAGCACCTTTTATGCTTGAATTATTATAATCAATAGAATGATTTTCTGCAAACTCAATTAACTTTAATAAAAAAGAAGGAACCGCTATTAAATAAGTGGGTTTGTATTTTAGGATCGAATCCCATTGCAATTCTGGTATTCCTGCACCAACACGAATTACTCCGACCTTCATTTTTCTTAAACCCAAAAAATATGCTAATCCAGCCATAAATCTTCTGTCTATTGTAGTCATCATTTGAACTATATCTCCTTCTTTTATACCTGCACAATCAAAAGAAATAGCTTCATTATAAGCTAACCTTTCTAAATCATTTTCGGTTAACCCAAAAGTTACTGGTTCACCCAAGGTGCCAGAAGTTGTAGCATAATCAATTATTTTTGTAATAGGAACACATAAAAAATCATCGTTGTTTTTTTGCAAATCTTCTTTTGATGTTACTGGTAAAAGTTTTAAATCTTCTAAAGTTCTTATACTTTTAATATCAATTTTTTCTTTTTTAAAAAGTCTTTTATAATAGGGTGAATTATCATTTACATATGTTAATGTTTCTATTAATTTTTGCTCTTGAAATATTTTTATTTCCTTTTGTGAAGCGGTCTCTATTTTTGGAATCATTTTATTTTTCTTTCAATTTTCTTTAAATACTTTTCGATTTCTAACTTTTCAGGAAGAGTTGTTATCTCTTTTGTTAAAGCTATTTCAAATTGTTTTTTTGCTGATAAATAGTGTTCCTTTTGATAATAATTCAATCCTACTTTATAATAAACCATCCAATAATTTTGATTCATTGATTGGTAATTAACAATAAAATCTTCAGGGAATTCTTTTTTATTTTTTAATAAATAATCAGCTTTTCTGTCTTCAGTTTTAAAAATTTCATAATTTTTATATTCTAATGAGTCTAAAAAAGAATCCTTTGCTATATTCAAATTTTCTTGTTGCAAAGAAATGAAATTGTTATTTATATTTCTCTGTTTAAAAATTTTATTCAAATCATAACAGACAAATTCCCCTAATTGATATGGGTTTGCAGAAACCCAAACCAGTTTTTGTTCAGGTTTAAATATAACGCTATGATGCGCTATAAATTGATTTATTGATTTTTCATTTCCCAAACCTAATGGGATATTTTTTAACCCATCTTTATTGCGCAGTATTTCTGATGCAATTTTTGGATTTATTTTAGGGTAAGCTTCAAACAATTCACTCATTCTATCATAACGATATTTAGAATGACTATTATTAATTTGATATATATTTCTTTTGTTTTTTTTTAGATTTTCACTTATAAAATGATTAGAACAAAGTAATTGATTTGTATTCGGTATATCATAAACACCAAAAGTATTTGGAGAAACTTCTATCAAAATTGCTTTTTTATCATTGGCACTTCCTATCATTATTGATTCAGACACAAAAACTTTTCGTTTTTTAACAATTGCAATTGCTTCATCAATATTCTTTGCATATTGCAATATTTCTCGGCTAAGTATTGATATAGGCGTTTTTGCAACAAATGGAATTTTTGATTTTCCAGCATTTATTGTAATAGTTAATCCTTCATAATTCATACCAGAACATACGCCTATCATTCCTGCCCAAGTAACCATCATAAATGGATAACCTTCTTTTGGATTTATAAAAGCAATGATTTTATCTTTTGCAAATTCATCACCTGCATAAAAATCAAAATTTCGTCCCAAAATCAAGCTTCCGTCTTCTGATTTATCTCCCCAAGCTGCAAATGAAGAACAACCAACTAATAACAAATCCTGTAAAGCATGTCCTATATCATGTGCCCCATGTAAATATAAACTTCGTAAATAAGGTGGTGCAATATTATCAAAATCGTGAGAAGAATACTGTGAAACTCCATAAATTTCAGCTTTATATTCTTCGGAAACATTTAAATATAATTTTCTGTTGTACCATTTCAAAAAACCACGAAGCAATTTTTGTTTAAATTTAGATGGTACTAGGTCATTTATTTTTGAAAAAAAAACTCGCTGCTGTTTTTTTAATAATGAATCGGTCAAACTCCCCATTATCAAGCCTCGCTGTAATGGATCACCTTCAACATATAATTCCCAAATATTTTGTTTGTTTTTGAGTAAAAAATTGTTTCCCGAAGAATACTTTGTGTTAGATATTTTTTTTACAATTGGTATTGTATTATTATATCCCAACAATTTTGGTTGATTATGCAATGATTTGGATGTACCACAGGAAGAAAGCATAAAAATTAATGCTAATAAAATCAGAAATTTGATTTTTATTTTCATTATTATATTGGTTTAAGCAATCGTTCTATTAATTTTATTTATTAAGTATTCTTTTCCTACAATTTCAGAACAAGTCAATACTGCTCCAATTGTTACCCCTAAAACACCATGCATATTGATGCTTTGCCCTGTTAAATATAGGTTATTCATTTTGGTTTTGGAAGCAATAAAAGTTTTCATCGGATTGTTACAATCTTTCTCATAACCATACATATTGCCTTTATAACCTCCAATATAATCTCGATATGATAGTGGTGTAGAAGTATGGATAGATTTTATACAATTTCTAATTCCCGGGAATTTCATTTCAATCTCTTGAAGAAATTTTTCAGCTTTTCTAGTTTTGAATTCTTCATAACTCTCACCGCGGTCATCTTTTTCGGCTGTGGTATTAAAAGTATTTTCCCATTGTTTTAATTCGTCAAATTTCATATAAGTCAAAAAAGTCATACCATCTGCCCATAGTTCTGATTTTCCTGCATTCATAGAACACATAAAGGCTTTAGGCCACGATAGTTCATCATATTGGTGAGCTGTCCAAACTTCATTACTGTTTTTGAAATGATAATAATTATGGTTAATATATTTAAACGATTCGGGTTTAAAAACAATGTACAGACTAAAGGCCGAAAAAACGCCTTCTAAACTATCTATCCTATTGAAAAATGATTTTCTGAATTTGTCTTCACCAACCATTTTTAAAGTTGTTTTGGGGTCAATATTAGATATAAAAATCGATGCTTCTACCGAAGTTCCGTCTTTCATTTTCACTGATGTAATATCATTTTCAATAGAGTCAAATTTTATAACTTCTTTATATTTATATATTTCTCCCTTGTATTTTTTTAGTTGTTTAATCAAAAGTTTTGTAATTTGGCTTCCACCATTAACACATCGCCATGAGCTTTGAATATATGAGTTTACAGAAAGTGCGTGTACATAAAAAGGGGATTTGTCTTCAATTCCTGCATAAAGAAAATTGGTTCCTGCAAGAACGGCACGTAATTTTTTATTTTCAGTTACTTCATCTATGGTTTTTTTTGCATTTATAGACAGAACCTGAGTATCATATTCTCCTTCGTATTCTAAATTATACAATGGAAATGAGTTACAAATTGTTTGTACTTTTTCACAATAATCTACAATGGCTTTTCTTTCATTTGGAAAAAACTTCACTAATTGATTTGTGAAGTTTTCATATCCCTGTGCATGTGGAAATTCTTCATTAGTGTCTTCAAAAGAAATGATGTCAAATCCATTTTCATCAAGTTTTTTGAGTTTTAAATCATCAATAATTCCAATATATTTAAAGTATTTATACAAATTTTGACCTTCACTTAATCCTCCTATATAATGAATACCTGTATCAAAAATAGTTTTGTCACGAACAAATGTTTGAAGATTTCCTCCAAATTGATTATTTTTTTCGAGAACACAAACGCTATAACCTTCTTTAGCTAATATAATTGCAGAAACTAAACCAGCTAATCCACTTCCAATAATTACAACATCGTATTTGGTTTTCATTATGATATTCTGGTTAAGACTAATATATGATTTTCTTCTTTTGTGACTAAAAAACCAAAATTAACAATAGTTTGCATTAAAATGGGTGTATTAAGTAAAATAATTTGATTTGAAAATTTAACTAATTTTTCAATATTTATTACATTTTCGTAAGAAATCAATATAATATCATATTGCAAATTTCCTGCTTCTTCAAGATTTTCAATATAGTAAATTTTTCGTTTTTTAAGAATATAGTTTGTGTTGGCAACAGCTCTTTTTATTTTATCATCAATATAAGTCGTTGTTTTTCTTCCTGTTTCTTGTAGTGAAAGCAAAATATCTAATTGACCATAATCGTTTACAATATGAAGAATTTTGGCTTTTGGCCCAATATATTTGTTTAAATTATAATACATTTCTGCATTTAGTTTTAAATCATTTCTAACAGCAGCTACAATATTTGTTTCTTTATAATCAAAACTGTTTAAAATCATTTTTGTGAAATAATTTTCGTTTTCAATTTCGAACCGCATTTTATTATAATGATTTTTAAAATATTGGCTCATTATTTTTGTTCTTTGTATATAATCTTTTCCAAAACTAAAATCATCAGGAGTAATTCTGTTCAAAATTTCTACTGTAGTTTTACCACCATTAATTATAAAGTCTCCTTTGGGTAAAACTTCTGAATATCCATGAATTACAACAGGAATTATATCCAATTGAAATTGCTCTGCCAAATAAAATGCTCCTTTATGAAAACGTTTTATTTCATTATCTTCCGATCGTGTTCCTTCGGGGAAAACCATAAGGGAAAAACCTTGATTTACTTTTTCGCGTAAATGTTCAATTCCGTTATCTAATCCGCTAGATACAGGATAAAATCCGGCCAATTGAACCCCTTTTCCAAATACTGGAGAATTATAAACCCAATCATTTACAAGGAAAATAATTTTTGGGCTTAACATTCCAACTGCTAAAATATCTAAAAATGAACTGTGATTAGCAATAATCACAGCTGGTTTTTGAAATTTTTCGTTGTTTTTATTGATAATTATTCTTTTAAAAGAAGGATATGACATTAAAACAGATTGCATAAACTTGGACATAACAAAATGGAATACTTTTAATTTTGATTTTTTTGAAAATGGTAAAATTTTCATTATTATTAAACTAACCATTGATAATATAAATCCTCCTAAGCCGTAATAAATAAATGACAATGTAGAATGAATTAAACGTTTTATTTCAAATGGCGGCAATCCTTTTTTTACTCTATTGGTTACAAAAAACTGAAAAACAAGCGGTTGTAAAACATAAGTAATAAGCATTGACGAAAAAATTCCGATAATAGCTATCAATGAAATAGAATTTAAAGCGGGATGTTTAGCAAAAATTAAAACTCCAATTCCTAAAATTGTTGTTGCGACCGATAATAAAATGGATGTTCTATAGGATGGTAATTCGTCGCTTCCATAAGTATGTTCTTTTTGTAACGCAGTGGTCATAAAAATACTGTAATCTACTCCAATTCCGAAAATTAAAGTACACACAATAATATTTATGACATTAAATTGCAGTCCAAACATTCCCATTAATCCTGTTGTGAAAATCCAACTTATCATAATTGGAATAATGCTTACAATGACCAATTCTATTCGGCGAAAAGCGATTAAAAGTATAAGGAATATAGCTATAAAAGAATAATTTACTAATCGCTCAAAATTATCTTTTAATGTTCCAAGGAAAGTTTCATTGGTTTGTTGTCTATCAATTACTACTAAATTAGTTTGCTTTTTTATTTGTTTTACAAATGCATCTCTTTTTCCTTCTGACACTTTAATTAAAGAAGAAATCGTATAAAATCCATTTTTGGAATTGGCAAATTCATCTATAAAAAAAGATTTTATTTTTTGATAATCATTTATTGAAATAGGATTAAAATTTTTATCTAAAGTTTCATAAAATTGTGAATAAGAATCGGGCTTAAAGTCAAATTTATTTCCGCTTGAAATTAAACTGCTTTTGAGTTGTAGTTTCTTGGAATTATCCCAAAATAAATCCCATTCTTGAATTTTTTCTTGCTGTACTTTTTTAGAAAAAACAATTCCACCTATAGAACTAAAATTGACAATTTTGTTTTGATTCTTATTTTTTTCTAAAGTTGAAAATAGATTATTGTTATTAGCAATAACTTCCTCAAAACTGTTTCCATAAGTAACAATATAAATAGACCTTGAATTTCCATTGGTAATGGATTCCAGTTTTTTTTCTGTATTTTTTAAATCGTTTGGAACAAAATTCAAAGCTGCTAAATCATTATTAAATGTTACTTTAGAATAAGTAAATAAACATGCAATTAACATCACTATCATCGCAAAAATTAAATATTTATTTTTATGATATGAATAACTAGAAACTTTATCAATAATATTTGATTTTAGCATTTCTTTTTTACCATCGGTTTTATACAATAGAGGAATTAATACTAATGAAAAAATAGAAGTTGACAATACACTTAAACATGCAAAAATCCCTAAATCTTTCAACGCTTCAGATTTCACAAAAAACAAGCACAAAAAGGTAATTGACGTGGTGATTCCACATAAAATGAGTGGTTTGGAAATGTCTTTATAAAGTAGTTTTACACTTTTATTGTTTCGCAAATGAGTGAGTACATAAATAGAATAATCTGTTGTTTCTCCAAGTAAAATAGAACTAATTCCGAGTGAAATAGCCGATATACTTCCTTTGGTGAAATACAAAATTGCGAGTGCAAATGTTGCACCAAATAAAGATGGAATAAAAATTAAAATAGGAGTTGAAATATTTTTATAGAAAAAAGCCAATATAATAATTAAAGCCAATCCAGCAAAAATAGAAGTCAGTTGAACATCCGCTTTTATTTGACTAGCATTGGCAACTGCAACAGGAGTTGCACCATAAAATTGCAAGGTTGTTTTTCCTTTAAATTTTGAATTTAAATTTTCTTTAATCTTATTAAGTTTTTCAATAAAAACAGTGTTTTTATTCGTTTCATTTGGAGGCAATTTTGGAGTAATAAAAAGTAGAATGTTTTTTTTGTCTTTGGTCACAACAAACCCATCTTGTAGTTCAAAATCACTACCAACGCTCAATTGTTGGAGTTTTTTTAAAGCAATAAACGAAATTCCAAGTGGATCTTTAAGAATAAAATCTCTGGAAACAAGTCCAGTTGGAGAAATAATTGTTTTGTAATTCCCGTCTACAATTTTTGAAATACTATCTTGCGAAAGTTTATTTTGAATGGTTTGATAATCATTTTGATCTAAAAACAAGGGCAAGTTGTCATACACGAAATCAAAAGTTTCTTGAAGATTTTCTTCATCCAATTTTCCTTGAATTTTGGCAATATCATTTTGGCAATTCGTGTTTAAACTATCAACAAATAGGGTTGCAGTTTCTGTTAAATCATCGATTGAACCTTCTATTTCAACGCTAATTAATATTGATATTTTATCGGCAAAGTTGAGTTGTTTTAAAACTTTGGCGGTTGTATTGGTTTTGTCATTTGTTGGTATTAACCGAGTTATATCTTCGCTAAATTGGATTTTATTCGCAAAAAATCCCAAAGCAAAAAGCAATATAACAGAGAAAAGGACAGAAAGAAATTTTCTTTTATTTGCATACAAATAAATGTCAAAAAAGAAATTGGGCATCCTTTATTTTTTATATTAAAAATTTTGGCAAACTAAACTTATGAAGGAATAAAATTTTAATAAATATCTTTTCTATGACCAAGAGTAATTACGTCGATGATTAATTGGCTGTCAAAAATATCATAAATGATTCGGTAATTGCCAACTCTAATTCGATAACCATCGCGACCTTTTAGTTTTTTATTCCCTACTGGTCTTGGATTTTTTTCTAGTTCAGAAATAGCATCAAGTAAAGGTTCAGCAATTTTATCAGATAGTTTGTCTAATTGTTTTTGTGCTTTTTTGGATAAGACCGCAATATACTTTGGCATCTTATTTTTTTCTGTTTTTTAGATAATCCGAAAACAAAACTCGTTCACCTGTGTCTTCTTTTTTGGCTTCATCGTAAAGCTTTATATCTTCCAATTCTTCGAGTTCTTCCATAAGAATGTCAAACTCCTTTTGAGGAAGAACAACAAGATTTCTACCTGCAGTATCTTTTATGTATTGTGGGTGTATCTCAATCATATTTTTTTATTTAGAAGTTTCTTGATGAATTTTAAACTAAATTATTGGAAACAAAGTTAAGTAAAAACCTTAATTTTTATTTTTAAAAGTAGTAAAAATTGTCATTAAAAAATAAGCTGTACATCCAAAAAATAAAGAAGTTATTGTAGCCAAAATAAAACTTCCAATAACATATTGATAAAGATGCTCTTTAATTGCTTCTAAAGTGATTGATTTGTCTAAAATTATTGGATTATTATTTTCAACAAAAAAACTTCCCATTTTTAGTGAGCCATAAATAATAAACGGAATAAATGGTGGTATACTAATGTTTGAAAAGCCAAATGAAATAACTTTATTTAATTTAAAAAAGACAGCAAATATTAATACTAATATAGTTTGAAATCCCCAAAAAGGGGCAATTCCTATAAAAACACCAAGAGCTACAGAAAAGGATTTAACAATAATTGTATCTTCATTATGGAGAATATTTTCTAAAAAAAAATTCTTAATTTTTTTGTTTTTAAATTTTAAAAAAAAATCTCGTGGCCAAATATAAAAAATGGTTATTATTACTAAAATGGTGTTGAGAATACTAATTCGAGTAAAATCTTTGAATGGTCTGAAATGTGAAACTCTTTCGGTTGGATCATACAACACTTGAATTGGAATATTTTTTACAACAATTCCTTTCCAAGCCGAACGCACTATCACTTCGATTTCAAATTCAAATTTTTTTGTATGATAGTTCTTTGGGATTAAAAATAATGGATACAAACGATAACCAGATTGTGTGTCATCAAGTTTATTACCGGTTTCAAACCAAAACCAAAAATTGGAAAATTTATTGCCAAAACTACTTTTTTTAGGAATATCATCGGTGGTCATATTGCGACTTCCTATTAGTAAAACTTTGGGTTCTTTTACTATTGCATCAATAAATTTTGGTATGTCAGATGCAAAATGTTGCCCATCAGAATCTATTGTTATTGCATATTGGTATTTCAACTCTATTGCTTTTTTAAAACCATTACGAAGTGCAATTCCTTTTCCTAAATTTTTTTTGTGATGAATTTGAACTAATTGCGAATAGTTTTTAAGAATTTGATTTGTAGCATCTGTTGAACCATCATTTACGATAAGAATATGGGAAGTATATGCTAAAATGGAATCTAAAGCTCGCTCTAATGTTTTGTGATTATTGTAAGTGGGTACAATAACACAAATTTTGAGTCGATTGATAAGATCAATATCTAAATTAGTCGCCATTTACTTTGAATTATAAATTAACATCATATAAAATGTTTAGTTTTTTTTCCACATAGTATCATAGTAAATATAATTTTTACATAGCTAAATTATCTATAAAAAAAATGAAATGCCTTTTTAAATTTTCAAAATTCTATGACTCTATGTGGTTTGATTTAAAAAAATTTTATTTGATAGTTTGTTTTTCTTGTGTCGAAAAACTTTTAGATTGCAAGATAAACTTTTTTAGATATTCTTTCAAATCTGGCGATTGTTCTTTATAATGTTCTAAAATAAAAGTAACATCTTCTTTTATGTTCTTATTGTATTTTACAATTTTTGG
This sequence comes from Flavobacterium sp., assembly GCA_043748275.1. Taxonomy (GTDB): domain Bacteria; phylum Bacteroidota; class Bacteroidia; order Flavobacteriales; family Flavobacteriaceae; genus Flavobacterium. The sequence goes on from JAYTNO010000084.1 coordinate 11,139, forward strand.
AACATTTTCCTGAATACTCAATCGTATTAAATGGATTTCTAGATTAGTAGGTTCAGAGGCAATTGCCATTTCGACTAATTTAACTGCTTCTTTGAATTTTTTTATTTTGTCGGCTACTTTTTTTTGATATTTAGAAGCAATGGCAATGGATGCGCCTTTGTAAGCAACTAATGTTTTGTCCTCTTTTAAATCGACGGAAGTCAATTTTGAAACTAATTCATTAGCATTATTTTCAGAAATTGAAGCATTAGGATACAGTTTTCTGATCTCAGAAAGGGTAGGATTACCTATAGAAAATAGAAAATAAAAAGCAGAAAACAGCAGTTTCATCTTTATATTTTATTATAAATACCATTAAACTTTAATGCTACTGTTTGATCAAAATAAGTTATGGTTTTTACTTTTACTTGATTTTCTTCAGATGTTATTATATCTAGTTCTAATCGTAACTCTGGGTTTACAAAAGGATTTATCAATGCCATAAATTTCACATTAGATAAGGATTGCATAATCAACGAGGTGTCTGTAATCTGCTCAGTTAATTCTTTAATAATTTGCATCATACATACTCCTGGCATAATTGGATTTCCTGGAAAATGACCTTTAAAAATATCGTGTTCTTTATTAATAAAAATAATGACCACGTTTTTTTGGTCATTATTTTTTTCTATAGAAATTACTTTGTAAAAATCTTTTAAAAGCATTTTATTTTTTTATATCAAATGTATAAGAAACTCCAAATTGAAATAGTTGATTTGTGATTTTTGATTTATATCCTGTATAATCATCTAAGGCATCAGCAAATCCTTTTTTAAATCTAGCTTCAATTGCAAATACCTTTTGAAATGAATACCCTATTCCTCCAAAAACACCATAATCTATATCTTGACCTTTAGAAATTGAACGGGAATTTTCTTGTTTTATTTGATCCCCAATAATTACATCGTTAAACTCACCTAGCATAAGATACAAGTTTTTATGTAACGTAATTTTATTATTAATTACTATCGATAAATACTCTAGAGAAATATCTGTATTCTGAGTTATAATTATTCTTGGCGAGAAATAAGTTGGTGAATATGAATAAATTCCTTTTGCTCCTTGTCTTGAATAATTAACTTCAGGTTGTAAAGCATATTTTTTAGAAAATCTTATTTCACCAAATACACCTGCAAAAAAATCTTTCTTTGATGAAATATCAATTCCATTAAATTTAGATATATTTAATCCCGCTTGAAATCCTGGTTTAAAGGTAACTTGTGCTTGTGTTGCTCCAACGATTGCAAGTAAAGAAATGAAAATTAACTTTTTCATATATTATTTTAAGTCAAATGTATACGTTCCACCTACTTGAAAAACAACATTAGTATGATTCCCATCAGAATAGCCACTAGTATAATATACTGGAATAATTCCTTTTTTTATTCTTCCTTCTATACCAAAGTTTTTAGTAAAATTATAACCAAAACCTGCAGTGAATGCTAAATCAACATCAGAATCAACATTACGAGCAATTGCTACTGGTTTATCAACAATAAAATCAATTGTTGGTCCAAGATGAAAATTAAACTTATCTGTAAAAGTAAATTTATTAATTATACCAACAGAAAGATATCCTAAGTCAACTTTTGTTTTAGTTAATCGTGTTCCATCATAATATTCAATATTTGAACCTTGTCTTGAATAATTTATTTCGGGTTGTAATGTGTAATATTTTGTAAGATGCAAAGCACCATAAAATCCAGCATTAAAATCAGTTTTAGATTTATAATCCACCAACGTATTATCTTGAACAGGATCATAACCATAATAATAACTACTATAACCATCACCTTTTGTAAAGTGAGCAAAGTTCAATCCCGCTCTAATTCCTGGCTTAAAAGTTACTTGAGCTTGTGCAGCTCCTAAAAAGCATAAAAATGCAATAATAAATACTTTCTTCATTTGTTTTAATTTAATTGTTTTTAAAATAATTGAGTTCGATTTTTAATTTAATTGTATTATGTTGAATTAAAATGTGCTCGGCAAAAATATTGTTTTTTGTAATAAAATTAATATTTATTTTTTCTTTTCTTTTTGTTGAATGAATAATCTTCGTTAAATAATTATTGGGTTTAGAAACATAAATATAATTGAATTTATTTTTACTGCTTGATTGATATACTTTTTCATTTTCGTTTTCAAATTGTTCATTCACAACAAAATCCTTTTTTAATAACAATCTAAAATCGGTTTTTAATGTGTTTACCAACATTTTTTTATTCAATTCGTCCACTATGGAATTGATTTTAAAATCATTTTCAGATATTTCAAAATCTAATAATTTATTTCCAAATTCGGTTGTAAAAACTACTCTATGGGTTGTTTCATTAATTTTTTTTGCAATAAAAATTCCTGATAATGAATTTCCATAAACTTCAATATTGGTTTTATAAACGTAATCGGTTTCGGGATTGGAAAAATAGGGATTGGTAAAAAAAGTTTTTTCTAAATCGACTTTTTTATAATCACTAACTACATTATTTGTAGCACACGATCCCAAAAAAAGTGTTACAATTAAACTAGTTAGTAAAAACGGAATCGTCGATTGTTGCATTTATGGTTTTGTTTTTAAGCACAATTCGGGTAAAATCATTAGACGATTCTATTAATTTTACTTGAATTACAGTTGCATCCTCTTTATCAAAAGTCAATTCTATTTGTTTAATATATTTTTTTAAAGCGGCATCTTTTGGCAATAATCTGGTAATATTATTGTTTTTGGTTTTAAAAAACGAAATTATAAACTCCTTATCATCAAACATATTTCCGCTTACACTACCAATTATTAATTTATTTATTTTGCCAAAAATTTTACTGTTTCCAATATCAACGGTGTTTTTTTTGCCTTCGTCATCTATTAAAATTTTTCCGTTTTTGAATATTATCGAGTAATTATAAGGTTTTTTATACTGCCATTTTAAAATGTTGGGTTCTGCAAAAAATAATTGTCCAGAGGTTTCAATTTCTTTTGACAAAAAATCCAAATGTTTAAACTGTACAAAATCAGATTTTAAGGATTTAATTTTTTTAGCAACGACATTAACCGATTGTTTGAAAACAATGATTTCGGCATCGGACATTTTTTGTTCTTGAGAAAAAACTATAAGTCCACTAAAACTTAAAAGCAATAAGATAAAATATTTTTTAATTTTCATACGGTTTTAAATTCAAAAGTTCTTCGACAGAAACTACTTGGTAATTGTTTTTTTGCAAAAATAACAATAACTGTTCCAAAACATTCACCGTTTGCAAAGAAGTGTCGTGCAAAAGCACAATTGAGCCAGGAGAAATCCGTTTTGCAATTCGGTTATAAATTATTTTTTCGTTTTTGATAATGCCATCCATTGATCTAATATTCCATCCAATTACTATATGATTAGTCACCTGTAATGCGCCAGCAATTGAAGGATTAGTTACGCCATAAGGAGGACGAAAAAAATTTGCTTTTTTACCAATATTTTTTTCTATTATTTGATTGGTTTCTGTTATTTCTTTTACAACTTTATCTTTTCTATAAAAATCAAAAAAAGGAGAATGAGAATAGGAATGATTCCCAATTATATGTCCGTTTTCAAATGTTTTTTTTACTATTTCAGGATGTTTTTCTATATTTCTTCCAATGCAAAAAAAGGTAGCTTTGGCATTATATTTTTCTAAAATTTCTAAAACAGGAAGCGTAAATTCATTTGGTCCATCATCAAAAGTAAGCGCTATTTTTTTTTCTTTTTCTAACGGATTATTACAATGTGCTTTCAGATGAAAATTGCATTGAATAAGTGATGAGCTTAATAAAACAATAAAAAAACGAATAAAAAAAAGTACTAAAAACCACCACCAGTTTATTGGTAAAAAAAAACTTAACACCAATAATAATAGAAAAAGTGCACCAAAAAGAATATTTATTTTTCTATAATTTAACATCTAGAAATTAAAGTAAAACTGTGATCCATTCCTTTATATTGATTGTATAAAAGAATTTTTTTATACGAATCTTTTTCCAATTGATTTACTTTTAAAACAGTTGGAATTTGTTGGGTTTTTATAATTTTTGAGCCAATCCACAGTCCAAATGCCGATGCTGTGTTGTACTCACCACTCAAATGTTTATAATAGACTTGTGGTATATTAACCAACATTTTTTCGGAAATAGTTGTATAATAATCATCAAATTGTACGTCTCCATTGAATCCTAAAACAACTGCATCCAAATCTGAAATATCTACATTATTGGATTTTAAAAATTCTGTCATTTTAGTTTCAACTTCATCGATAGTAAGTTTATTGAAAATCTCAACATCAACTATTTCAGCATAAGTTGAAGCAGTTTTTTTATTTTCAAGCACAAAAAAAGTAGCGCCTTCGCTGTAAACAGCACCTTTAGTTTTGGGATTTAAAACGGTAAAAGGAGCATCAGCATCTTTTTTTATAAATCCTGCTAACTTAAAAAGAGAAGCTGTATAGTCACTCATTTCATCAATTCCGCCTATTAAAATGGTGTTGGCTTCTTCACTTTCTAGTTGCATTTTGGCATCTATTATTGCCGATTCAAATGAGACAGCCGCATTTACATATGTAAAATTATATGCTTTGCATTGCAAGCCCAAAGCAATTTGAGAACCAACTGTATTATGAGTGGATTGTATAAATGAAGTAGGTGTTAAAAATTCTTCCTTATTGTCAATCAATGCTTTTAAGAATTTATCAGAATCTTCAATGCAACCCATTCCTGTTCCAGTAATTATTGCATCAAGTGTTTCAACATTGGCTTCTTTCATTGCTAATGTTGAAGCTACAATGCCATTTTTTACTCCTTTTGCCATACGACGAATAGCAACTGGTGAAATGTAATCTTTATAAACAGGTACTTGAATTGGAAGCACATTTAAAGTTTGATTCAATTCAAAATGCTCCAAAAAAACAGTATCAAATGTTTTTTGAGCCGAAACACAACCTACGCCGTTGATGTATGTTTTTTTCATTAATTTCTAGAAAAAATTACAGTTGAACAATTTCCTCCAAATCCAAATGAATTGGATAATACGTGATTGATATTTTTATTTTTTAAAGTAGTTTGCGGAATCATATTGAATTCTTTCATTGGTGTTTTAAAATTCAAATTAGGGAAAACCACATTGTTTTGAATGGCCAGCACACTATAAACAGCTTCTATTGCTGCTGCTGCGGCTAGTGTATGACCTGTAAAGGGTTTTGTAGAACTAAAATCGGGCACATTTTTTTCTCCATACATTCTAATAATGGCTCTACCTTCGGACAAATCATTATTTGGAGTTGCCGTTCCGTGTACGTTGATATAATCTATTTGTGAAGGTTGTAATCCCGAAACTTGAAATGCTTTTTCCATTGCTAGGAAAGCGCCATCTCCATTTTCGGAAGAAGCTGTTTGATGAAAAGCATCGTTGGCATTTCCGTATCCCGAAACTCTGGCGAGTATTTTTTTGTTTTCTTTTGCAACTATTTCATCTGATTCTAATATTAAAAAAGCCGCTGCTTCACCTAAATTTAAACCTTTTCTATTATTGTCAAATGGTGTATTGTAATCGTCAGAAAGTATCATTAAAGTTTTAAAACCGTTGATAGTGAATTTAGCCAATGCATCGGTTCCACCAACAATTACACGATCCAGTTTTCCAGATTTTATGAGTCGTGCTCCAAGCATTATGGAATTGGCCGCCGATGAACAAGCGGTGCTAATAGTGGTTACTAATCCTTTTAAGCCCAATTCATCTGCTATTTTTTGAGCTACATCACCACCATCGTGAGCACTGATGTATTTTACAACTTCTGGATTTTCAAAATATTCGTAATAATACCTTTCGGTCATATCCATTCCGCCTACGCTCGATGCCGAAATTAATCCAGTTTTGTATTCGTTTATATTTATAATACCTGCGCTTTTTACTGCTTGTTTGGCGGCAATAGCACCAATCATAGCCGTTCGAGAGAAATTATTATCGGCAGAAAGTCCGAGTTCTTGAGCCAATTGGTTGTTGGTTTTTTTAATTTCGCCAACCATCATAACATTTTTATGAATTGTATCAATATTACTAATAGTTGTAATTGCTTTTCGACTATTTATTAATGCGTCAAAATTTTCTTCTACCGAATTCCCGATAGCAGAAATAATTCCCATTCCTGTAATTGCGATTCCTTTATTCATTAAAATTTAAATTGTTAATTATAAACATATAGAAACATAGAAAATAAGAGTTTTAAAGAAAAAATATTTTTTACACATAGCTATATTTTCTAAAATTGAATGAAAAGACTTTAATTGGTTTCCAAATTCTATGATTCTATGTGGTAAAATCATTTACTCTAAAATTACTTCGTTCTATTTGCATCTATATAAGTCGCCATTGTCTCTATAGATTGAAAAATATTTTTCCCTTCTTTAGGATCAACTAGTTTTATTCCGTAATCTTTATCTAGTAGGACAATAAGCTCTAAAGCATCAATAGAATCTAGCCCTAATCCATCTCCAAATAAACTATCGTTGTCATTTACATCTTCAATATTGATGTCTTCTAAATTTAAAACTTTTATAATTTTACTTTTCAATTCTTGTTTTAATGCTTCCATATTATTTATTAAATACTGTTTCTATGTTCTTTTTATTATTTTCTAAAATTCCTTCTTTGGATACCAAATAAAGAAATGTTTTATATTCTTCTTTGTATATTTCCACCCATCCACAAAGTACTTTTTCAGCTTTATTTGTATGTAAAAGCAAGTTTGAGTAATTTGTTAAAAATTCAGAATTAAACTGGTCAAAGATAAAGAAAGAATTTTCACTTTTCAATTGGTATTTAATACTTATTTCACCCAAACAAATATTGGGCAAAGTGTAAACAAAAACGGCTGGAGAAGGATAATAATTTTCAATATCAGAAATGGATTCTTGGTATTTTATATCGGTATCTAAACTTGATGATTTATTGGAAAAAACTATGGCAATATTGTTTTCTAATGCTATATCAATTTCTTTTTTTAATAAAAGTTCAGCTGCCAAAAATGCAAGTTTGCTTAAATTATCCATTTTAAAAAATTTAGGATAGTTTACTTGAAAATGCTCGTATATTTTTTTAGAAAATTCGTTAAAATTTGAATTTTCTGTTTCGAAAACAAGCTGACCATTCATAAATATTTTATTATTTTGAATGGTGCAAAATGATTGTATGTAGTTTTGATTTTCCAAATTTATTTTACTTTTTCAAAAACAACTGCTGTATTACAACCGCCAAATCCAGATGCTGTTTTAAGAAAATAATTACTGTTTTGATTTTGATTTTTTTCTATAATATTTATTTTTTGGCTTACTCCCAATTCATCAAATCCAGCTGAAGAAAATAATTTATTTTCTAAAATGGATTGAATTCCAATTACAGTTTCCAATAATCCCGAAGCACCAAGAGTATGGCCATAATAACCTTTTAAACTATTTATAGGAACATTTTGCAGTCCTAATCTGTTAAAAGCTATGGCTTCCATTTCGTCATTAAAAGGAGTTGCAGTTCCGTGAGCCGAAATGTAATCAATTTGATTGGTGTTTATTTTAGCTTCTGCCAAAGCGTTTTCAATACTTCTATACAATCCTTCTCCTGTTCGTGATGGTCCAGAAATATGATTGGCATCGTTTATAGAACTATCGCCAAGAATTTCAACTTTGCTATTTTCTTTATTACATGTTACTAAAACGGCTGCTGTTGCTTCACCTAGAGAAACTCCGCTTCTATTAACAGAATAAGGTTTACAAGGCAAATCACTCATTGCTTGGAAAGAATTAAAACCCGATAATACAAATTCCGAAACCAAATCGCCTGCTACAATATAAATGTCGTCATACATTTCACTTTGAATTAATCGCTTGGCAATTGAAACTGCTAAAATTCCAGAAACACAAGCATTAGAAACTACTATTGGTTCGTTTTTAAATCCAAAGAAGTCAGAAACTGTTTTTGCCAAAGTTGACAATTGCGCTTTTTCAATATTTTTTCCAGAAAAATTTTCTAATGCAGTAATATTTCCTTTGGTTGTCGATAAAATAAAACCTGTTCTGTCATTGATTTTTGATCCTTCAACAATTGGAAACAAAGCTAGAATCATCATTTTTTCTAGTTTTGTATATTTTTCATCAGAGGAAATTTTGGAGAAAGCCGCATCAACTTGCTTATTATTGACTATTGACGCATAAATTTGCTTATTTAACAAGTTTGTATCTTGATGCAATTGAATACCTGATATTCCGTTTTCAATATTTTGCACATTAGTTTGCACATCAAAACCTAAGGGCGTGATGCAGTTTGTTTCTGTAATAAATACGCTTTTTAGCATTTATTTTTTATTTTATACCACATAGAAACATAGAATTCATGATTATTTATGAGGCGTTTTACTTTTTTTATATTTGATAGTTATTCTTTCTATTCTTTTGGTAATTTTTTAAAATATTCATTTACAAAGGTTTTTTGACCTTCATTAAAGATATTAAAACAGTTAAAATTGATTAAAATCCCTTTTGGAGATTTCAAAAGTTTCATATAGTTTAGAAGCTTCGCTTCAAACATAGGATGAATTTCAAAAACCGATTTTAATTCAACAACAATTGCATTTTCGATAAATAAATCACATCTAAAATCGGCTTCTAATTCTTTGTTTTTATAGATTACAGGAATTTTCATCTCTGATAAAAAATTTATATTTCTATGTGTTAACTCCTCTTTTAAACATTGGTGATAAACACTTTCAAGCAAACCTCTACCCATTATTTTATGAACTTCAATTGAAGAACCAATAATTTCATAAGTTAGTTCGTCTAGATATTTTTGAGTCATATTTATAGTATTTTACAAATAATTCTATGTTTCTATGTGGTAAAATAAAATATAAAATTTTTTTATTTTAATAAACCTACTTTCTTTTTCCATTCTTCATAAAATGGTGGATTGGTTAGCATTAAATCGCCATTTTTATCTAAAAAAACTTGAACTGTTTCACCAGTACAAGCTACTTCATTATTGGTATCGTAAATGGTATATCTAAAAATCATTTTGGCAGCAGGAGTATCCACAATTGTAGTATCTATACGAGCTATATCACCATAACGTAGCGATAATTTATGTTCGCAAATTGATTTCACAATAGGTGTTGTAAAACCATGCTGATGAACATCAAGATAGGAAATTCCGTGTTCGCGACCAAATGCTTCGCGTCCATCTTCAAAATAAGTGATATAGTAGCCGTGCCAAACAATCCCAAGAGGATCGGTTTCGTTAAAACGTACTCGAATGTCCTTTGAAATAGTCAAAGCAGTTGCTTCGCTAAACTGTTCTTTTCTTTTTATCATACAAAATGGCAATAGTGGTTGTAAATATAAAAAATGCAGTTAATAAACTTATATTAGGCAAAATATCTATAAATGTTGCATTTCGTAAAAGCACATCATAAAATCCATTCAATCCCCAATTCATAGGTGATAAATGAGCAATAATTTGCATTGTTTTTGACATTGCAAAAACTGGCACCCAAACACCACCAATAGCTGCCAATACTATAGTTGCTGTAGCTCCAAATGGCGCGGATTGTTCTTGAGTTTTTGCAATAGTTCCTATTAATATTCCGAATCCAATGGCTGCAAAACCCGAAAACAAAGCAACGATACTCATTAAAAATAAATTGCCATCAATATTTAAACTTGGCAAACCAATTTTTGGGAATATGAAAACAGCAACCGCAATCATCATATAAAATTGTAACATACAAATAATTAAATACATAATTGTTTTTCCTGCCAAAACGATTGTGTATGAAACAGGATTGGTTCGTAAACGCACGAAAGTTCCTTGATTTTTTTCTTTTACAATATTGATCGAAAGCGGAATAACAATAAAAAAAATAGCAAAAAGTGTCCATGCTGGAACATTGTGCTGTGCCGAATTGGGAATGATTTCTTTATTGTCTTTTTTAGGAATGATTTCTTTGAAAGTAATGAAACTTTTTTGCTCAAAACTCGCCACACTTTCGCCCATTTGATCTTGAAAAGTGGCGTAAATAGATTGGGTTTCTATTTGTGAAATCATTTTATCCACCGAACTCATTACTGCATTTTTAAAACTCATTTGTACCGCTGGATCAAAATAAAGTTTGACTTCTTTTTGAGAAATAATTTTAGGGATTTCTTTTTTGACAGCATCAGTTTCGGTAAATGAATTAATAATTTTATTTACGTTTTGGTCAATTTTTGTTTGTAAATCATTGCTTAAGTTTGCTGGAATTACAATGGCTAATTGATATTTACCTTTAAAAACCAATTCATTGGCTTGGTTTTCGGTTAATAGTTTATTATTAATTTTTGTTACGACAGAAAACGCATCACTTTTTTGTAAATTATCATAAACCGATTGTGCTACTTTTCCGTTATCGTTATTTACTAATAGAATTGGGATTTTGGCATCTGTTACTTTTTTAAAAGTAGCATCTTGAATTAATGTTACAGCAATTATTAAAACTAATGGCATTACAAATAAAATTATAACACCACCTAAATCACGTTTAAGCAATAAAAATTCTTTATAAACAGACATTAATAATTTATATATCATCTCGCAGTTCTTTACCTGTTAATGAAATAAAAACATCCTCGAGATTATTGGCCTTTGGAGTCGTTTCAATTAATTTTTGAGGAGTTCCTTGAGCAAATAATTTTCCTCTATCAACTATAGCAATATTGGTACAAAAATCTTGTGCTTCGGTTAAATGATGCGATGTGTAAATGATAGTTGTCCCGTTTTGATTTAATTTTTTTAGGTAATCAATAATTACATTTTTGGATTGCACATCAACGCCAACCGTTGGTTCGTCTAGAAAAAGTACTTTTGGATTATGTAAAATCCCAGCTATTAAATTCACGCGGCGTTTCATTCCGCCCGAAAAAGTTTCGACCCGTTTATCAGCAAATTTTAATAAGCCAAGTAATTCTAATGATTCCGTAACTTTTTGTTTTAAAATTGTTCCTTTTAAACCGTACATACTTCCAAAATAAAGTAGGTTTTCTTTAGCTGTTAACGTTGGATACAAAGCGTATTCTTGAGGAACAACTCCAATAATTTTTTTTATTTGCGAAGCATTATCGGCATACATTAATTTATTGATTGTAAAACTTCCTGATGTAGGTTTTATCAATCCGCAAAGCAATGAAATAAGTGTTGTTTTTCCTGCTCCATTTGGACCCAATAACCCAAAAATTTCTCCTTCATTTATAGTCAAAGTAAAATCATTCAAAGAAAACGAATCGGCATCTTTGTACTTTTTTGAAAGTTGGGATATTTGTATGATGGGTAGCAAAATATAGTTTCTAGCTAATAGCCAATTTTAATTTTTTAAAAAACATTTCTTCTTTATCGGCTATAGCCAAAAGTTCGTCGGAAATGGCATTGTAACCATCGGTTTGTGTACTTCTATTTTTGTAAATTCGGGAGGCATTAACAGCAAAATCGCGCCAAGCATCACCAATTATAGTCATTTCTGCCGACAATTCTTTTAATTTTTCATTATTTAATATAATTGCCGCTTCTTGCAAAAAAGCAGCATAAATAAATCGGAAACCGCCACCACCAGTACCAATTTCTTCTTGCATTCTAACAATTTGTGCTAAGTAATGATTGGTTTTTTTAGTTCCGTGCTTTATTGGCCATTTTTTTATTTTTCGAGCGACTAATCGTATTCCTCGAACACCAATAATAGGAGCTGGAGCCAACATATCGCGACAAGTATTTTTTATCCCTTTTATAATGGCTTTTTTTAAATCAATATTTTGAGGAATTTCAATAGGATAATACATTTGCCCTCTTGGCGCAAATGCACCTTTGGCAAAACGCACTTTATTTAATTCTTGATGTGTAAGTGTAGTAACTGTTTCCATCACTGGGTCACTTATAAGGTAATCGGTTTCGGTTTTACCGTAAACTACTAAATTGTGAGCATTAAAATGAAACCGATATTCATCTGGAAAATAAGTAAGATTATAAACACCAACTTGTAAGCCAGTTGGAATATTATTTTTTAAGTTTTCGTCCAATTGCTTTGCCGCGTTAGCTTCGCTAGAAAATTTGATTCTTTTTATTTTAATTCCCAATCGTTTTGCCAATCGATTAAAAATAATTCCAGGCATTGGTCGGTAACTTATTGCTGGTGCATAATTAACTTTAAGAAACGGTAAATACACAAAAAACAATCCCGATCCAATTCCGAAAACCATTGGCTCACTTATGTTTAAGCCATTATGTTTAAGCAAATTGGATGCTACGCCATTTTCGCAATGTGCTGATTGATGATGTGTAAAGTTAGTTTGCATTATTGTCCTTTGAAATTTTTTAATTCGGATATTGAAATATTGAAAACATCTGCATATTTCTGTAGCATTATGTCATTTAATTTTGCGAAAACCTGTGGTTTAAAGTGTCTTTTTACTTGCCATTGCCATTTGTCTACATAACTTGCTAGGACATTTACTTCCATCCTGCTTTTTTCCATAAAATAAACGATTGGGCTTGCTTGCCCATTTTTTACTTGCTCATTAGCAATAGCTATTCGTTCGTTTATTTCTTCAAGTGAATTATTTAGAGCAATTGTTTTGGGTTCCCAACCCGAACTTAATTCGGTAGTATAATTTCCATTAACATCCGTTGCATAAATCAGTTCTTTGATGTTGCTTTTAGAAAGATTACTTTGGTCTTGAGGAACTTCTTCTTTTTTCATTTGGTATAAAATTACAAATTAAAAAAGGATTAATTTTTTTGGTTTATAACCGACTTGTTTTCCTGAATAAATAAGTTTATTTCGCCTTCAAGAAGTAAATTTTCATTGCAATACGTTTTACAATTCATAGTGCATAAGGTATAATCATCGGTTTCAAATGTAGAAGTAAGTGTTGCTTTGCTATTTATTGTATTTCCTATAACTGGCAAATTATGAATTTTTAAAGATTTTAAAGCACTTATAAATCCAATAACATCTACATTTTCTTTATCAATATTATTTTCATCTACATAAAAACCTTTGGCAACAATTGATGAACACGTTTGTGCTGCATTTTCAATCAAACCTGCTTCTACAAGATTATTATTATTCACAAAAATATTATCTTCATTTATTGTGAAAACTGTTTCGACCATTTCATCATTCATTGCTACAATCATATCGACCATTAACATAGGAAATCTATGAGGTAAATAATTTTTTATGTCGATTAAAACATCCATTATTATTGAGCCAAAACGGTTTTCATTTGACCAGTAGCAATTACTTGGTTATTTATTTTTGAAACTAAATCGACCAATGTTATTCCTGCAAATTCTTGAAGAATTGTTACCGTGGTTTTAATTTCGTCATTTAGTTTAGGTAGTTTTGAAATTTGAATTTCTTTTATAGAGCCAATGTAACCTGTAGGTGCATCTTCTTTTTTTAGAAAAAACTGATAACCAGTATGTAATGCAACTGATTGTGCCATATGTTCAATTAAACCCGATTCTAAAAAAGTGCCATTATCAAAAAAAATATTGTTTTGAACTATTTTAAAACCTGATTCTAATGATGTTTCTGTAAAAGCATACATTTTATCTACCATTACAAAAGGAAATTTTTGTGGTAATAAATTTTCGACAAAATCTTTATCTAAAATAGGTTTCATTTTTTAACAAACAGTTAAATAAGCATAGGCAAAAGAAAATCGGCCACTTTCAGGAACAGATAAAAGGATTTTTTCGCCTTTTTTCAAATTTCCAGATTTCATTAATTCATCCAATGCTAGGTAAATAGAAGCCGAACCTACATTTCCTACATTAGAAAGATTCATAAACCATTTTTTGCTTGGTATATCAATTCCTTCGATAAAAAGGGCATCTTTTAATCCTTTTACAAAATAATTGGAAGAAACGTGAGGTAAAAAATAATCGATATCATTGGCAGTTATTTTATTTTTTGCCAAAGCATTTTTCATACTTTCTGCTCCTTTTACTAAAATATTTTGGTCCAATAATTTTACATCTTGTTTAATAGAAAAAATGGAATCTTTTAATAATTCATCCGAATTATAATCGCTCCACGATTTGATTTCTCCGTTCTCCAATTTTTCGCCACCAGCATACATACAAGCTTCTAGTTCAAAAGCATACGAAAATGCTTCCATCCATTCTATTTTTAAAGAAGTAGTTTCTCTAGGTTTATTTTCTAATAAAAATGCGCCAGCACCATCTGAAAGCATCCAACGCAAAAAATCTTTTTTGAAGCCGATTATAGGTTGTTCTTCAATATTTTTAAGATTGATTATTTCTTGTTCGTATTTGTCGGATTTCATCCAAGTAGAAACTTTTTCTGAACCTGTGCAAACAGCATTTTTAGTATTTCCTGATTTTATAGACAAATAACCATATTTTAAAGAATTCATTCCGGCGCAACAAATTCCTGAAGATGAATTTAATTCTACTGAATGATTTTTTAATAATCCATGAACCATTGCTGCATGAGACGGTAAAAAAACATCAGGTGTTGAAGTGCCACAAGAAAGCAACTCTAAATCTTTTGAAGAAAAATTTTTATCGAATAAATCATCAATGGCATTTTTAGTTAATTCGGCATTATTATGAGTACTGTTACCATTTTTATCAATTGCATAATAGCGACTAGTAATTTTGTTATTTCTAAGAATAATTCTTCTTGCTTTAGATGCTTTTTCATTAATAAGTCCCAAATAATTTTCCATTTCGTCATTTGAAACGGCATTATTTGGCAAATACTTACCTGTTTTTGTAATATATACTTCGAACATAATTCTCTTAATTCTTCTAGACGTCTTGAAAATATTGTTTTTCTCTTTTTATCCTTTTTATTTTAAAGGTATATGTAAAAACGTGCAAGATATATACTATTGGTGAGATTACCCAAATTGCAAGCAATAAATAAACATTGAATACTTTGAGCCAGTTTTTTCTTGATTTTTTTTTCAATATGATAAAATTTGCCCACTTTTTAAAGATTTTGTTTGCTGTTGTATCAACTTTTACTAAATAGGAACTAATTCGTACTCCATCATTTGCAACAATTTTTGATTGAAGTTGATTTAAATCATCATTAAGAATTGCATCTTTAATAATTTCTCCAAATTTTGTAGATTCAATAATATCTTTTTCTGAAACACCTGGCAATGGAAAAACGCCTAAATATTTCTTTTTTACTCCAGAGAACATCCACTCAACAATAGTTATTACACTTATTAAGTTTCCAGTTCTATCTACTAGTGCTATGTTTCCTTTTAAAATAGCTTGGTTTTGTTTTAATAAGACTTTCATTTTTTCTTGCGCCAATACCCACATATTTCTGGAACCATTTATTGTTACAACTGGAGTATTATTAAATA
>JAYTNO010000085.1:0-4813 GCA_043748275.1 Flavobacterium sp.
AAACAAACGGTTACTCCAGATATTAAAATCGAAAAATCAGGGCGTTTAGATTTATTAGATAATGCACAATTTGAAATTGTTTATAAAGATATTGCAGCAGTAAAACCCATTCAAGAAAGAGTTACAAATGAAATGATGCAAAAATTATTATCTGATGAACTCAATGAATATGGAGTTAAAACTCCGTTTGAATTCGATGTTTATAGTAATGGTTTAGCAACAAAAATAAAATCGGAACGTTTTAAGTATGAAAAACAATCTACCTATTCCATTCCAATTTTTATTGATAATGATGGTAATAACAAATATCAATTGTTGCTGACGTTTCCTCAAAAGAAAAAGTTTCTATTTTCAGAATTAATTGGGATTTGCATATTGTCAATTATTTTTACGCTAATCATAATTATCGCCTATTCAAGCGCATTGAATCAATTGATAAAGCAACGTCAGATTTCTGAAATCAAAACCGATTTCATTAATAATATGACACACGAATTTAAAACACCAATTGCAACCATCAATCTTGCTCTTGATGCCATAAAGAATCCGAAAGTTATTGATGATAAAGAAAAAGTGCATCGCTATCTTCAAATGATTCGTGACGAAAACAAAAGAATGCATGCACAAGTTGAAAATGTATTGAGAATTTCTAAGCTTGAGAAAAAAGAATTAGAAATAAACAAAACATCTCATAATGTTCACGAGATTATTGAAGATGCTATAGAACACGTGAATTTAATAATTGAAGACAGAGAAGGAACAATAACCACTCACTTCAATGCCACAAGAACAACAGTATTATTGAACGATGTTCATTTTACAAACGTATTAGTCAACATATTAGATAATGCCATAAAATATTCGCCAAACAAACCTGTTATAGATATATATACAGAGAACGTAAAAGATTTTTTTATCGTAAAAATAAAAGATGAAGGATCAGGTATGAGTAAAGTAGCTCAAAAAAGAATTTTTGAAAAATTTTACAGAGAACATACTGGTGATATACATAATGTAAAAGGACACGGACTCGGTTTATCGTATGTAAAAAGAATTGTAGAAGACCATAACAGTCAAATATTTGTAGAAAGCGAAAAAGGAAAAGGAAGCACCTTTATTATTAAAATACCACTCATAAATTAAAAAAAAAAAAACTCACATAATGGAAACAGAAAATAAAAAAATACTTTTAGTTGAAGACGACCAAAATTTTGGATCGATACTAAAAGATTATCTTATGCTAAATGATTTTGATGTAACTCTTGCCAAGAACGGTATGGAAGGTTTCGAGAAATTTAAGAAGGACACCTATGATTTATGCATTTTAGATGTTATGATGCCTTATAAAGATGGGTATACATTAGCCAAAGAAATTAGAGAAAAAAACAAAGATGTGCCAATTATTTTCCTTACTGCAAAATCTATGAAAGAAGATGTGCTCAAAGGTTACAAAGTTGGTGCAGACGACTATTTGAACAAACCTTTTGATTCTGATGTATTGCTGATGAAAATAAAAGCAATATTGCTAAGAAAAGCAACTGATGTAAAAACAGATGCAGTGAAATTTGAATTTCAAATAGGTAAATTTCATTTGAATTCGAAACTTCGCTTTTTGACTTTCTCAAATGAAGAGCCTATAAAATTATCTCCAAAAGAGAACGAATTGTTGAAATTGTTGGCTGTTTATGAAAATGATTTAATGCCAAGAGAATTAGCACTTACAAAAATTTGGAGAGACGATAACTACTTCACTTCTAGAAGTATGGATGTTTATATTGCCAAATTAAGAAAATATTTAAAACCAGATGAAGATGTCGAAATTTTAAATATTCACGGTGAAGGTTTTCGATTAGTAATCAAAAAAAGAGATTAAATAAATACTAAAGCTCCAAGAAATTGGAGCTTTTTTTTTAACTATAACTTTATAAACATGTTTTTTAATGTAAACCACGTAACTTTGTACTAAGAAATACAAATTATGAATATTCCACAATCATCATTTCCGAGAGTTGTAATTATAGGTGGCGGATTTGCAGGTATTGCAATAGCCAAAAAGCTAAAAAACAAGAATTTACAAGTCGTTCTTTTAGACAAACACAATTACCATACTTTTCAGCCCTTATTATATCAGGTAGCTACTGGTGGTCTTGAAGCTGGTTCTATTGCTTACCCAATTCGTAAAGTAATTCAGGAATATCCAAATTTTTATTTTAGACTAACTTCTGTAAAGGAAATCGATACTCAAAACCAAAAAGTAATTGCCGAAATTGGGGAATTGAGTTATGATTACCTTGTTATAGCTACAGGTTCTAAAACCAATTATTTTGGAAATAAAGAAATTGAGCGCAACTCGATGGCAATGAAATCTATTCCACAATCCTTAAACATACGAAGTTTAATTTTAGAAAATTTTGAACAAGCTGTTCTTACTAAAGAAGTGGCCGATAGAAATACTTTAATCAATTTTGTATTGGTAGGAGCAGGACCAACAGGTGTTGAACTTGCTGGCGCATTGGCCGAAATGAAACGTGCCATTCTTCAGAAAGATTATCCTGATTTAGATATTGATAAAATGGAAATCAATCTTATTCAAAGTGGAGATCGAGTTCTGAACACAATGACCGAAAAATCGTCAATTGCTGCAGAAAAATTTTTGTTGGATTTGGGTGTCAAAATCTGGAAAAATGTTCGAGTTACCAATTATGACGGACGCACAATAACTACAAATTCTGATTTAACTTTTGAAACAGCTACTGTTATTTGGACAGCTGGAGTTCAAGGTGCAATGGTTCATGGTTTGGATGCAAAATCGCTTGTAGAACGAGTGGAACGAATCAGAGTCAATTCATTTAACCAAGTTGTTGGATATGAAAACATTTTTGCAATTGGAGATATTGCCTCAATGGAATCTGAGAAATATCCGCAAGGACATCCAATGATGGCACAACCTGCAATGCAACAAGGAGAATTATTAGGTGAAAATATTTCAAGAAAAATTAATAACAAACCTATGAAACCTTTTGAATATAATGACAAAGGTTCGATGGCAACCATTGGTAGAAATTTAGCAGTTGTTGATTTGCCTCATTATCATTTTAGTGGCGTATTTGCGTGGTTTGTTTGGATGTTTGTGCATTTGTTTTCTCTTATAGGATTCAAAAACAAAGCAGTTGTGTTTCTTAATTGGGTGTATAATTATATTCGTTTTGATAGAGAAGGAAGATTAATTATTAGACCTTATAAAAAGAAAAGTTTTACCACTTTTACAAGTGATGAATTGTAGCAATTTTTATAAATTAGCTCAACTCTTTCCCATTATAATAATTAACCAACAAATCAATAAACTTGCTATAACTATCCATACCATCTTTTTGTTGATTGAATTTGAGAAACTGATCATAAAAAGCGTGAAAACCAACATCTATAAAAGTGTCATATTGTTTCCAAAATTGTTCACTTTCGTCGTAATTTTTAATAATGCCAGGATTTATTTTGGCTAAAAAAGGTGCCAATTTATTTTCGTCCAAAACTTCAATATTGTGTAAACTATAACGCAATGCATTGGAATAAGCAGCATATTGAAAATACAAATCATCATTTTTTATTCCTGCCAAAAAACCAATAAAATTGCATTCACTTTCGCTTCCAAAACCAATTTGATGGGCCATTTCGTGACAAATAACATTAGGAAAACCATACATAGGTAACTTATCATTTACTTGTGCTTCATTAGTAAATGGGTTCAAATATCCACCAAAACCCATATACGTCAAAGGCAAACTAAATAAGGATTTCTTTCGACTTGGAAATTGATATTTAAAAAAAGGATATTGGTTTGCCAAATGAGTATACCCATTTTGTGTCATTTCAAAAATTGCATCTTGAGTATAGGGATTTACAACTTTTTGATTCCTATTATGGGTGATTTGCAATTGAATTTGATTGGTTTTAGCAATTAGTTTTTCTGTAAAAACAAACAATTCTTCATTGGTATATTCTCGTTTGATTGCCATTTTTTCAAAAAGTGGTACCCGATAATAATTAAGTGCCCATAGGATGTGGAATAAAAAATAGGCAATAGATAAAAAACTAGTGATTTTTAACAAATTATCTTTCCATTGCAATTTCCAGGTTTTTCTAGAGTTCCAAATCAAAATCAAAAGAAATATAATCAATAATCCATAAATAATATCACCTATCGAAAATGGAATTTTTCCTATTACTGTTCTTGAAATATTCGAAATAGAAACATACAATCCATTACTATAATAGTGTTCTACCAATTCTGGGAAATAGGCAAGAATCTTCAAGAATAATATCTGAAAGAGTAGGAATGTGGGTAAAATAAATTTGCGTTTCAAAATTGATTTTAAAAATGTAAATATAATCACAATTCAATTCGTAAAGAAATTAAACTTTGTAACTTTGCTATAATGAATCATACTAACTAATATATAATGAGCCAAGAAATTAGAAACCTAGAACCCAAAAATCTTTGGAATAAATTTGCCGATTTAAATGCGGTTCCGCGTCCGTCCAAAAAAGAAGATCGCGTAATTGCTTTTATGAAAAACTTTGGTACCTCTTTGGGACTTGAAACTTTTGAAGACGACATTCGAAATGTAATTATCCGTAAACCTGCAACTCCAGGAATGGAGAATCGTAAACCAATTGTTTTGCAAGGACATTTGGATATGGTTCACCAAAAAAATAATGATACCAATTTTGATTTTGATACGCAAGGAATTGATATGTATGTTGATGGTGATTGGGTTCGTGCTCGAGGTACAACTCTTGGTGCAGACAATGGACT
>JAYTNO010000086.1:0-4807 GCA_043748275.1 Flavobacterium sp.
ATCCCAATCCTCTCTTGTGTATGTATCTTTGTTTTTGTCTACAGTAGATACAAAATGATTATAAACATTGAGAATATTATCTTTTGTAACCCATTCAAATTCTAAGTCATTGCCTATATAATCTCCTCCAAATAATTCTTTTCTTCTTTTTAATTCTTGATTTTCAGAATCAAATTTGGACTTAAGATTATCTATGCTTTTTTTAAAATCATCATATTTTTTGTTGGCTATATTTATTTTTTCATCGAACAAAGATTTTTCATCAAGATTATCAATTTCTTCATTTAATTGATTTGTTTTAGTATCATAAATTGTTTCGATATTTTTCCAATCAATCAGAACTTTGTCTTGAGAAATATTGGTAACAGAATCAATAAATTTTACATATTGGTTTGTTAATTTTTCAACTTTTATCTCTTGTTCGTTTTGGCAAGAGGCAAAGAATATGAAAATCAATAGCAGGCTAATTTTTTTAATTGAGAATTTCATTTTACAAATTATTTTATTTTAAATATCAAAAATCCTTACCTTTTATGATTCTCATTAAAATTACTATCACTGCAATAATTAAAAGAAAATGAATAATGTTTCCTATATTGTAAACAAAGAACCCTAATGCCCATAAAATGACTAATATTACTGCAATAGTGTATAAAAAATTTTGCATCGCTTAATGAATATTAGATTTTTCTAAAATTGAACAGTTGCATACAAACTGAATACGCTGTTTTTTGAATCAGGAAAAGTATAGGTTGTTCCTAGAAATGATCTTTCTTTTCCAATAGTAGTCAGGCCGTAATTGTATCTTGCGCCTAAACCAAATCCATCAATTTCAAATCCTAAGCCTGCAGCAAGTCCAAAATCAAATTTATTTAAATCATCTTCATCGACATTATTTTCAAAATTGAATGTATTGTCTGTAGACTCATTTGTTATTTTTGAATCGACTAAAAATGCAGCATAAGGTCCAAAATGAATATTAAAGTTTTCTGTAAGTTTAGCTTTAAGCAACAAAGGGACTTCAATATAATTCAATCTAAATTTTCCAGTTCCTTCAGCAAATGCGTTATTATATTTTAGTTCTGCACCTTTTGTGGTAAAGAGAACTTCGGGTTGTAAAGAAACACTTGATGTAATAGGTAAGTCGACATAAAAACCAGCATTAAAACCTAATAATACATTTTGATCATCAACCTCTTTTGTATATAAATTGGATAAATTCAAACCTCCTTTAATACCAATTTTGGCATCGGTACTTTTTGGTGTTTCAGTTTGTTGTGCATTAGATAGATTTGTTGAGGCAATTGTTAATAATACTATTGTACCAATTTTCTTGAAATTATTCATGTTCTCAATTTTTAATTTTATATGTTTTTTTTACAATACAAAATTGATATAGAAAGACATAAATTTTGTTATATGATTTTTTATAATTGTTATACAATTCAATCAAAAAAAAAATCAGGAAAAATCGTTTACAGTTTGTTTATTATGTTTTTGACTTCAATTTCTGGAGTATTTTTTATTTCTTTTATTTCTTCATCTGCTTTTTGAATTGTTTTAGAATCGGTTACTAGTTCTACTTTTTGAACAATTTCTGCAAATGCTGAAGCTTTTATTGGGTTTGAAAATTTTACTGCAAAACATTTAGAAAATTCAGCACCTAAATATAAAATTACAGAGGAATAGTAAACCCATAACATTAATATTACGAGTGAACCTGCAGTTCCGTATATTGATGATATATTTGAATTTGAAATATAATAGGAAATCAAAAATTTACCTCCCATAAATAAAACTGCAGTAGTAAATGATGCTACTCTAACTTGTTTCCAAGCAATATCAGCATCGGGTAAAATGGTAAAAATGGAACCAAATAAAAGTGTAATGATTATTGTAGTAAACAAAATACTAAAACCATACATCAAATAAACACCTACAGTTGAGAAATTCGAGAATAATTCTTGGTTAATAAAGTCTAAAACTGCTGAAAAACCAAGTGAAACCAATAAAATAAAACCTAAACTTCCTATAACTCCAAAGGATAATAACCGTGATTTTAAGTATAACCAAAAACTAGATTTTATTTTTGGTCTAATACCCCAAATGGTATTTATAGAATCTTGAATTTCAGCAAAAACGGATGTCGCACCAATTAACAAAGTAATTCCACCTATCCAACCTGTATATTTATTGTTAGAAAGACTCAATTCTTTTATCATTGATTGCAATTGCATAGCACCACTAGTACCAATAAATTGGCTTGTTTGATTAAAAATAACACCTTCTATTGCTTCTTTACTTAAAAAAATATCACATAAATATAGAATAACCAAAAACAAAGGTGCCATCGAAAAAACCGTTGTAAAAGCTAGTGAAGCGCTCATTTTAAGAATTTTATTTTCAAAAAAACCAAAATAAGTATCTTTTAAAACATTTATAAAAAGTTTGAATTTAGTCATTTTTTTGTTTTATATTACGGGTAAAAAGATAGTTATAATAGTTCCAATATTGGGTTTACCATCAGCAAAAATATGTCCTTTGTGGTTTTCTATAATTTTTTTGCAAATGGCTAGTCCAATTCCGGTTCCATCATATTCATTTTTATTATGCAGTCTATTAAATAAAACAAAAATCTTTTTTGCATATTCTTGTTCAAACCCAATGCCATTATCTTCAAAAGTAATTTTATAAAATTGCTCATCACTTTTTGGAAGTAACGGTTCTTCTTTTGCAATTGTAATTTTACTTTTTATTTTAATAATTGGATTGCTATTTTCTTTACTATATTTAATTGAATTTCCAATAATATTAGTAAACAACTGCTGAATTTGAAAGGGAATTACTGATAAATTTGGTAGAATATCACTTTCTATAATAGCATTTTTTTCTTCGATAAGTTGTGCTAATACCAATTTTGTGTTTTCTAATAATTCATTTAAATTAGTTATTTCGAATACTTTTTCAATTTTATTTGTCCTTGAGAATTGTAATAAATCATCAATTAAAATTCGCATTCTATTGGCAGATAATTTAATTCTATTTATATATTGTTTACCAGAATCTGATAAATTATCAATATCGGTTTCAACCAATCTCGATATAAAAGTTTCGATTTTGCGTAATGGTTCCTGCAAATCGTGGCTTGCAATATAATTAAAGGCAATTAATTCTTTGTTATTTGCTTCTAATTCTCTGTTTCTTTCTTCGATATATTTATTTGTAGAAACTTCATCTGTAATATCAGTAGTGGTTCCAATGTAGATTTTGGTACCTGAGGAATTCTCAATCATTCTTCCTAAACCTTTAAAATATCGCAACGAACCATCTTTTCGGATCACTCTATAGACCATTGGAGGAAGATCGCTATTGGTTAATAATTGTTTTCCTCGTTGATTAACATATTCTAGATCATCGGGATGAATTTGTTTTTTGAATTGTTCTGGTCCAGCTATAAAAGAATAAGGTTCGTGCCCTAATAATCTATATTCATTTTCAGAGAAAGTATATTCGTTTGTTTCTAAATTTAATTGCCAACATCCATAATTGCCAACAATTTCTGCTAGATTACTACTTTCTAAAGATAATAGTAATTGATCATTACTTTTCTTGAGTTTTTTTAAATCGTTGTTCATTTTTGTAAATGCAATAGTCAACAAAATCAAGGTGATTAATAAAGTTAGATATATAAAAAGAGGAGTATAACTTATTGTTTCTTTATGTTTTAATTGTCTGCGTTTAAGTAGATTTTTTTCAATAACCATAAGTTTTTCAACTTTTATCCTAATGGTATCCATTACGCCTTTTCCTATTAATAAATTTTTATTTAATTGTTTAGCATCAAAATCTTTTGATTGAGCATAATATAAATTTTTTGAAAGGTAGTTTTGTCGTTTATTGATATAGTAGATTAGTTTTTTTAATTCATATTGTTGAAATTTACTATTTTTAGTCAAATAGTTAATTTTTTTTAAAGAATTTGAGATTTCCTTTTTTGAATTTCTATATGGTTCTAAAAAAATATCGTTTTTTGTAATTAAAAATCCTCTTTGACCAGATTCTGCATCTTTAATATATGAAATTAATTTTTCTAATTCAAGATTTACTTCTTGGCTATTATTGACCCAAATGGTTGATTTTTTTAGGTTATCGATGTGTTTAAAAGTAATACCTCCAATAAAAAAAATAATCGCAACAGAAATAACAAAAATTATTTTAAGAAATAGTGTTGATTTATATACTTGAAATCTTTTCATATTACATTCTAAGTAAAAAATTGTCTTTGTTTAAACCAGAAGTATGATATTGCCAATTCAAAGTGACTACTTCGGAGAGAATTTTTTTTAATGTTCCAAAATCATTTGGTTTTTTTATATAAATATTCGCTCCACTTATAAAAGTTTCCTCTATATGTTCCTCAGATGATGAGGTCGAATAAATAGCAATTGCTATCTCGTTAAATTTTTCGTCTTTTTTTATTTCATGCAAGCATTCGATTCCGTTTTTTCTAGGCATATTCAAATCTAAAAATAGCACATTTGGCAAAATAGAGTTTTCTTTATTTAAATAATTCATTAGCTCTACACCATCATTAAACGTATTTACTCGTGTATTAATTTTTATTTCTTTAAATGCATCAGTAAAAAACATACGATCATCCTCATCATCATCTGCTAGCAAAATATATATATATTCATTATTCATAGTGGTTATTTTTTAGAATTTATTACTATTTAAATGTTCTTTTCTTTTTTTAATTATTCTTTGAAAAGCAGAAGGAGTAATGCCTGTTGTGTTTTTAAACTGT
>JAYTNO010000087.1:0-4780 GCA_043748275.1 Flavobacterium sp.
TTTAAAAGTGAAATACACTTTCCTTCTTAGCTCAGTTGGTTAGAGCATCTGACTGTTAATCAGAGGGTCCTTGGTTCGAGCCCAAGAGAGGGAGCAAAAAGCAGAAAGGCTGTCAGTAATGACGGCCTTTTTTTATTAAATTGCTAATTCAAATAAAAAAACACATGAAAACATTAAAATTAATTTCAGGTATTGCATTTCTAGTTATTTTATCTTTCTCTTGTAGTTCAGACAATAACACTCCACAGCCAAATTGTGATGAGATTATTACTCAAACACTTGCTGCAAAAAACGCCTTTAATAACGCAACTGCTACTAACCATACTGAATTATGTAACGCATACAAAGTCGCATTACAAAATCAAATTAACTCTTGTGGAGATCCTTCAGGGGATTTACAAGACATTATTGATGATTTAGGTGATTGCATATTAGTTGTAACACCAAGTGTAACTGTAACAGTGGGCACACTGGCTAAAACATTTGAAACCAACCTAACTGTAACAGTCGTAGGTACAACTAGAAAAGTTAAAGTATATGATAATGTAAATGGTATTGACTTTGTTTATTTTGAAATCCAACAAGGAGCAACTGGTTCAAATATTATTTCAAATTTTAACATTCATTTACTTTCATCTGATTATAACCCAATGCCAGTTATTGATGGTGGTAACTGGACGTCTTCTATTTCTGTGAATTCATTAACTAAAATCTCTGGAACTTTTTATGGTTATGTTACTTCTCCAACAACTGGTGCGGATCTTTCATTAACTCAAGGTTCAATTGATATTAATTTATAAAAATCTAAACTCTTTAATAATTAAGATCCCAGTTTGAAAGCTGGGATTTTTTTTAAAATAATTCTAGTCAAAAAAATCTCTTCTTATAGATATAAATAACTATTATTTTTTTCAACATAAATACGTATATTTGAGAGTAATTCTAGTCTTTGATTTATGAAAAATCTAGTTTCTAAATTTATTTTATTGCTTATTTTTTTCTTTATCGTTAGTTGCGGAAACTCCAAAAAAGAGAATGATATCTTGAAGACTGTTGAACCCAAATTGGACTCAATTAAAAAAACCAACACCACAACTTTAGACACTACAGATTATAATAAACGAATGTTAGCTTTAGGCAATTATGATACATCAGGAAAATGGCCTGTAAAAGGACCATATCCGCTTAAAAGTGCTACATTGCCTTATAATAGAATCATTGCTTTTTACGGAAACTTATATTCTAAAAGAATGGGGATTCTTGGTGAATTACCCAAAGAACAAATGCTACTTCAATTGAAAAACGAAGTTTTAAAATGGAGTTTGGCAGACTCTACTTTGAACACTATTCCCGCATTACACTATATTGCCATTACTGCTCAAAGTAAAAGCGGTAGGAAAAACACTCATAATTTGCATATGCCTTTTAAACAAATCGATACTATCTTGTCTTGGGCAAAAAGTATAAATGCAATAGTTTTTTTAGACATTCAGGTTGGGTATGGTGACATTCTTTCCGAAACAAAAACATTAGATAAATATCTTGCTTTACCAAATGTGCATTTGGCTATTGATCCAGAATTTTCGATGAAAAATGGCAAAGCTCCAGGTACAGAAATAGGTACTTTTTCTGCCGATGATATAAATAATGTTACCAATCATTTAATTAACCTAGTTGCAAAAAACAACATTCCTCCAAAGATTTTTTTAATACATCGTTTTTCTCAAAAGATGATTACTGATTATAAAAACATTAAGAAAGTTCCAGAAGTCCAACTCGTAATAAATATGGACGGATTTGGAAATAAAGCGCTTAAAAAATCTGCATACCATGATTTTATTTACAAGGAACCTATTCAATTTGCAGGTTTCAAACTTTTTTACAAAAATGACACCAAAAAGAATCCAAATGGATTATTAACACCAAATGAAATTTTAAAACTCAAACCGATACCCATTTATATCCAATACCAATAATTTAAAATTTTGTATTGATGAAAAATATACTCTCCTTTTTAAATGTTTTATTACTATTTACTATAACCTTCTTTTCTAAAGATTGTTATGGTCAAGAAATCAAGAAAATTATTAATGGAAATAGATTTTCCAAAAGTGAAATTCCTGTTTTGAGTTATCATAATATAAAAGATTTTAAAGCAACTGATAGTGAAATAATAAAGACCTATACTGTTTCGCCAAAAAATTTTGCAGAACAAATGAAAACTTTGTCAAAAAACGGTTTTCATACTATATCCCCAAATCAATTATATGATTATTATAACCTTAACAAACCTTTGCCCGAAAAACCAATACTTATAACTTTTGATGACACCCATTTAGAACAATACACAATATGCGCAATAGAAATGGAAAAATATCATTTTAAAGGCGTATTTTTTATAATGACTGTTTCTATAAATCATCCTAATTATATGAGTGCTGAACAAATTAAAAAATTATCTCAAAACGGACATACAATCGCTGCACATACATGGGATCATCATAAAGTTGCTACTTACACTGGTAAAGATTGGGAAATACAACTTTCCAAACCAAAGAGAAAACTTGAATTAATAATAGGAAAACCCGTTACCTCATTTGCATATCCTTATGGATTATGGAATGCTGAAACTATTGTTGAATTAAAAAAAAGAGGATACAAAACGGGTTTTATTCTTTCCAATAAAAGTGATTCTATCGATAAACTTTTCACCATTAGACGTATTGTAGTTTCTGGAACTTGGAATATTTCAAAATTGTTGCCTGCTATAGATACATCTTTTGAAAAAAGTCATTATAAATAAAAACTATTTCAAAACACTAGGATATTCTAGAAAAATCAATCTTATCATTTTTATGTCATATTGAAAATCTATTTGTAGGATATTGTATTGTGGTAATCTTTACTTTTTTAAAATCTCCAAAACAGTTCCTAACATTACATTGGCTCCTGTTGCTAAATCTTCATAAGAGGAATACTCTAACGGATTATGACTAATTCCGTCTTTGCAACGAACAAAAATCATTCCGTAATCACAGACATAAGATAATGCTAAAGCGTCGTGAAATGGACCACTCATCAATTCTGGCGCATCTAAGTTTAATGTTTTACATTGGTTATGAATGATTTCTTTTATCCAATCGGCACAATAACGTGGATCACTTTTAGTATCTTCCGAAATTTCATAAGTCAAATTATGTTTGGCACAAATAGTATCAATTCTATCTCGAAGTTGTTTTTCGTATCGGTTTCTTCTTTCTAAATCAATGTCTCTAAGGTCTACAGTAAAAGTAACTTCTTCGGCAATAATATTTCGTGAAGCTGGAAAAACAGTTAAAGTTCCTACAGTTCCAACCGTTGGATTGCCTGGAACTTGAGTAGCAATTTCGTTTAGTGCAATAATAATTTCTGCTGCACCAACTAATGCATCTTTTCTGATAGGCATTGGTACAGAACCTGTGTGTCCTGCCATTCCTTTTAGTTTTACTGTCCACCATAATGGTCCCGAAATACCTGAAACAACTCCAATGGGTTTGTTGTCCAAATCAAGAATTGGTCCTTGCTCAATGTGTAATTCTAAAAAACAAAAGATGCTTCCGGGTTTGTATTCGGATTCCTTAAATTTTGTGATGTCGCAACCAAAATCCTTGAGTGCTTGTTCGCGTGTGATTCCATCTTTGTCGGCGCGTTGTAATTCGCCTTCCTCGAGTTTTCCTAAAATGCCTCGTGAACCAAATAAACCTTTATTAAAACGCCAACCTTCTTCATCGGCAAAGGAAATGACTTCGATGCTTCGTTCAGGAACAATTCCGTTTTCTGATAAAGTTGCAACAACTTCAATAGCGCATAAAACTCCAGCAACACCATCAAATCGTCCTCCATAAGGTTGGGAATCGAGATGTGAACCCATCATTAATACTGGTAAATCTGGGTTTTTGCCTTCCAAACGACCAATAAGGTTTCCAAAATTGTCAATATGAGTTGTCATTCCAGCATTTTGCATCCAAGAAGCAGCGATTTCAAAACCTTGCTTTTCGAGTTGAGTATTTGCTGGTCGACACGTTCCGGTTTCTCCAATTTTACCAATTAAGCTCATTGCTTCGAAATGTTGTTGAAGTCGAGTGGGATTTATTTTCATTTTATAGATTTCTGACATTTACTACTATTGTTGTTTGCGTGAGATTTAGCTTCGCTCAGTTCGGCTTTGCCTCGGGTGAAATTAAAAGGAGGACAGCCAGTGGCTGTCAGGTATTTTAAAATAATATTTTTTAAACCATTAAGAAATTAAGTTATTTAAGAGTTGTTGTTTGCGTGAGGGATTGAAATGGAAATCCTTTTTTTTAATTGCTTGGGGTTTAAACCCCAAGCAATTAAAAAAAAGATTGAAATGTAAAGCCCGACCCGAAGTTGCGAGGAAGAATGACGAAGCAATCTGAAGGGTCACGCCCAAAAATTAATGATCATTTAAAGGTAAACCTTGTTTTTGCCAATCTTTCCAATTGACATATTCTGGTGCAACTCGGTGTTCTTCCATAGTGATACATTCGTCGACTGGACAAACCAATTTGCACAAATTACAACCAACACATTCTTCTTCTTTAACGGTGTAATTGTTGTATGGATTGCCTCTTTCGACATTAATTGATTGGTGTGAGGTGTCTTCGCAAGCAATGAAACACAAACCACAATGGATGCATTTGTCTTGATCGATTTTGGCAATGTGATGGTAATTGATATCAAGATCTTCCCAATGGGTTATTTTTTCGACTGATTTACCTAT
>JAYTNO010000088.1:0-12254 GCA_043748275.1 Flavobacterium sp.
GATCAACTTATAGAAGTTGAACACGGAAAAATTGGAACTGAAAGCAGAAATACATATGAAGAAAACTCACAAATGTTTATCATAAGTGAAATGCTAAAAGGCGCAAGAAAAGAAGCAAAAATAACACAAGAACAATTGGCGGAAAAAACTGGAACCAAAAAAAGTTATATTTCAAGAATTGAAAACGGAAAAGGCAATATTCAACTTTCGACCTTAATCCGACTTTTTGAATTAGGTTTAAATAAAAGAATTGGCTTGACATTTTTATAAATATTATTACATCGCACAACAAAGTTTGGCGCAATTACTTCGTCTGTTCGCTCTTGCAAGCTCGGGTGGGGTTTTAGGTAAACTTTAAAGTTTGCTTTCTCCTTTTATTCTCCTATATTTACTACTAAATCAAATAACATTTATCAAAATATAAAAATGGAAAAAATTTATAAATTTATTATTTTGATACTAGTATTTAGTATTAATATGAGTGTATTTGCTCAAAAATATTATGTAACTATCAGTAGTGGCTACTCATTTGGAATGAGTAAACAAGGTATTTCAAATATTGAAGGCTCATCTTATATTTATGATTTTGAAGGAAGTTTAAATAACAACATCACAAAATCCAGCGCTATTATTAAATCATTCGGAACAGGATTTGACATAAGTGGTACATTGGGTTATAAAATCTCAAAAGTATTTAGTACAGAAATGATGATTACTTATCATTTATCATCTGATATCAATTCGAATTTTTTAGACAATATTGGAACCTCTTATAAAGAATCTTTTCATTCTAAAATGATTCAATTTAAGCCCTCATTTATTATTTCTGCGGGTTATCAAAAAATAAATCCTTATCTAAAATTTGGTCCAACAATAGGAATTGGATCTGTAACTTTAGATTCAGATATGTTTGTTCCCTTTGGTGATGGTAGCAAAAAGTATTATGAAACTTCCTTTAAAATGGATGGTAGTGTTGCTTTTGGTATTCATTCGGCTGCTGGACTTTCGTATCAATTGAATAATCAAATTTGCTTTTTTGGTGAACTACATACTATAAACTTATCATACTCACCATCAAAAGGAAAATATTCAGAGTATAAAATAGATCATGTAGATTATGTTTCTGTTCTTGAAAAAGCTTTTTTAGAATATGAATATGTTTCGCATTTAAATAATCAAGATAATACTGATCTTTCAAAACCAACAAAAGTATTGAAAACATCATATCCTTTTGGAAGTATCGGTTTTAATATTGGTTTAAATTATAATTTTTAAATTTTTTCAAAATTAATTAGTATTTTAGTCCTTCATTTTAATACCGTTTATCATCTCAAAATTCTCATTTTATGAAACTAATATTAATTTTTATAACCGCATTTTTCTCTAGTTTTATTCAACAAGAAAAACCAAAACTCAATGGTACTTATAAAATAGTATTTGATAAAAAATATGCGCAACAAATATCTCAAATCACTTTTAATGACAGTGTTTATAAAAAAATAATGCCCGATGCTGTTATGTATAAAGGAATAATACAATACCAGAAATATAAAGTTATTATAAGAAAAGATAAAAATGAAAACCCAATTGAGATTGACAATCGTGAGATTCTAAAAGATACTATCACGTTTACAACCAAAAGTTATATTGATATTTCTAAAACGTTGAACACTGGTAAGCTGATTCGAATAAAATAAAATTTATTAAATACAAAAAACAGATTCAAAAATTGAATCGGTTTTTTTGTTGAATTAAAAAATTAAGCTAAACGCTATTCTTTTACCATATTAAATATTTCGACATTTACTTTATCCGTTTTGTCATCATATGTTTCTAAAACCAAATTTCCTGAAGTATCAAAATACCCAATTGCTGTTTTGTTTTTTGATCGGTATACATAACTATTGGTAGTAGTTTTTCTTAACAATGCCGGTTTTGTATTGCCATAAGTCATTGTATATCCTGAAGCATCAAGAGCCAATTTATATTTGTTCCCATTTGAAACATAATACGAACTTCTATCTACATCAACTGTTCTAGTACTACCGTCAGGATTGGTAACTTTTGTTGTTGAAGTAACCGTTACTGGAGAGTCTTTCATATCAATATTCAATGTATTGGGTTTCTCTTCATTGAGCTCAATTTTTTGAATTGCATTTTTCTCTTCATTTATAACCGTTTTATGTTCGCCATCAGAGTCTTTTTTTATAATATTTGTTGTTTTTGTTTCTGATTGCACATTTGTATTTTGGGCTTGATTATTTATTGAAAATAAAAAAATTGCCATTCCTAGGATTACCGTTTTCATAAATTTTGTTTTAAAAATTATTACATCACAAATCTAGAGGAACTATAATTAAGCAAGTTTTAAAATTTTGAATATATGTTTCATAATTCACACATTTAAAGATTTTTAAGATTTAAATTGATAATTTTGATAATTAATAAAACAATGCAATTGAACATCAAATTTCTGTTCTTATTTATGATGATTTTTAGTTGTCTGTTTTCTTATGCTCAAGTTATTCCACCCAAAAAAGATTCTCTTGAAGTGTATCGAGATATTGAGAAATATTCTAAAAAAAGAAAATTTACCAAGTTTGTACACAAGTTATTTTTTCGACCAATTGCAAAACAAAAAGTCAAAAAAAATTCGTTTCAGAAACTAAAAAAAGTAAATTTTTCAAAATACGAAGGTAAAATTATTCGAGAAATCAACATTACCACTCTTGATCCTTTTGGATATTCTGAAATTGATACTACTAGAAATCCAAAAACATTTATAGAAAAATCTTCTAATTTTTTGCATATCAAAACAAAGAAATTTGCTATTAGAAATATTCTATTAATAAAAAAAAATCAACCTTTAGACTCCTTATTGATTAAAGAATCTGAGCGATTGTTGCGTAAAAATAGGTTTATTAGAAATTTTTATTTTCAATATAAATTGGTTTCAAAAGATTCTGTAGATGTATCTATACGAGCATTAGATTCCTGGACATTAGTTCCAGATTTTACTACATCTATTTCAAAATCTAATTTTTATTTAACCGATAAAAACTTTTTTGGAACTGGACACGAATTTTCAAACTCCTATATTAATGGTTTGTCAAAAGACCAAAAAGGGTTTCGAACAAAATATACTGTACCAAATATTATGAATACGTATATCAAATCTGTTTTTAGTTATGATATCGATATAAACGGCAATTATACCAAATATATCAATATCGAAAGACCTTTTTATTCTCCTTACGCACGTTGGGCATCTGGAATCTATTTTGATCAACAATACGGCAAAGTTTCTGAAGTGGTCAACAATCAAGTTATAGATACTTCAAATTATAAATATAACTCACAAGACTATTGGTTTGGAAAATCGTTTCAGATTTTTAAAGGAAATGCAGAATATAATAGAGCCACCAATTTTATAATAAATGCGCGCTATTTAAACAAAATATTTACAGAAAAACCTCAATTTTCTCAGGATAGTCTTGGAATTTATAGTAATGAAAAATTGTATCTTATAGGTTTTGGAATTTCTTCTAGGAAATATACAGAGGACAAATATTTATTTAATTTTAATGTAAGTGAAGATGTTTCTTCTGGTTTTGTATATTCTTTAACGACTGGTTTTCAAAATAAAAATGCTATAAATAAATTTTATATTGGATCAAAAGTTGCTATGGGAAGCTATTTTGGTTTTGGTTATTTGAGTGGGAATTTAGAATATGGTACATTTTTTAACGAAAAAAAATCCAATCAAAGTACTTTAATTTTAAATCTTATCTATTTCACAAATCTGATTGAAACTGGAAAATGGAAATTTAGACAATTTATAAAACCCGAATTGATTATTGGAAATAATAGACTTGAAAGTTTTTCGGACAAATTGACTTTGAATGGAGATGCTGGAATTCAGGGTTTTAATAATGAAACCATATTAGGCACCAAAAAATTATTGGTTTCTTTTCAAACCCAAGGATATTCTCCTTGGCGTGTTTATGGTTTTCGTTTGAATCCTTATTTTAATTATACAATGGGAATGTTAGGTCAAAAAGATATTGGATTTTCTCGAAGTAAAGTTTATTCTCAATTTGGTTTAGGAATTATAATAAGCAATGATTACTTGGTTTTTAGTTCTTTTCAATTTTCTTTTTCACTTTATCCTTTTTTACCAGATCAAGGTAATTTAATATTAAAAACAAATGTTTTTAGAACCGCCGATTTCAATTTACAAGATTTTGAAATTTCAAAACCAATTCTAGTTCCTTATCGTTAGTATTATTTTTTTTGATTAGAATTTTACAAAGTTTTCTAGAAATACTATAACACCTCTCCTACCTTCTCCATGTAAATTTACAGTATAGAAAAAAGGAAAATTTTAAAAAATAGAAAACATGAAAAAAATTACTTACATCGCTTTAGGAATGCTTATTTTTTCCGCTCATAATATGCAAGCCCAAGTACAATTAGACGCCGTAAATGTTGGTAATAAAGCCAATACTACTTCATATGTAGATGTTAGATATTACTACTTTCCTAATCTTCAAGCTTATTTTGACACCAAAAAAGGGATCTATATCTATAGAGAAAACGGAAATTGGGTTAGTTCTGAATCTATTGATATGAATTCTAGAGGATATTGTCTTAACAATGGTGCTTATGAAATGATAAAAGATTATTTGGGAGACAATCCAATTTCTCAATTTGAAGCTCACAAACAAAAATATCCTGCAAATTATTCTAGCAAACGCAGACCACCTGTTAAATCAGTCATTGCATCAATAGCAAAAGCACCAGAATCTAAAATTATAATTGCTTCTATAGATTAAAAAAATCAATACAAATAAAAAAGCATCTAAGTTCTTATATAGAATTTAGATGCTTTTTTATTGTTTACTACTTTTTGAAATGCTTTACTTGAATCGGTTAACTACAAATTTATAAACTGATCCTAATATTCTTTTTACGGGATGATTTGAAGCACCAAGAAATACTTTGTTGGAAATATAATTGGTTCCTAAAGCAATTGCTCCTTGCATTAAATTGGCCTTCAAATTGGGTGATGTAAATACTTCTTGGATAGAATTTTTTATCAAGTTTACAGGTTTAAAACTTTCAATAGTAGTATAATATTGCTGTTTTAAAACAAAAAAATCATCAGCTTGCTGTTTTTGCAAAGTGATGATAGTTTCTTTTAATGCTATTTTTTCGTCAATTATTTTCATATATTCTCTACTTTCATTTTGTTGATTATAAAATTACTAACAGGAGTTTTTATCCAATTTTCTTTGAATGAAATAAGTAGAACTGCAAATAGTACAAACAATGCTCCTGTAATAAAAAACCCATAATAGGTTTCTCCTATTTCTTTACCGATCCAAAGTGATAAACCTATGGTTAGTAGTAATGAAAAAAATACAACAACAATAGATATAACAATCTTAACTGCCAAATCAGAAAATAATGATGCTGCTTTATAAACTGCATAATATTTGTACAATTCTAATGTAGTCTTGCTATAGATTTCGGCTTTCTCGATAAGTTTTTCTATTGTTGCTGTAGGATCTTCCATATTTATAATTTTTTGAAATTTATTATTTTACATCAGAATGATTGATCATTTCTTTGGTATCTTGAATAATATTTTCATATTTTCCGGTAACATTTTCTAATAATTCATCAAATTTTACTTTAATTTCATCAGAATAGTTTTTACCTTTTTTCATTATTCTTTTTCTGGTTTTTGTTCCTTTTGCAGGTGCAAACAATATTCCTGCTATAGCTCCGGCAGCTACACCACCTAGTACTCCTAATAATACTTTACTTGAATTCATAATTTTTTTTTTTAATATTTACTACTTTTTTTTAAACTTTTCTACCTTGAATAAGTCGTAATAGAATTGCAATAACTGCAATAACTAATAAGACGTGAATGATTGAACCTGCGCTGTAAGCAAAAAATCCTATTGCCCAAAAGATAATCAGGATAACTGCTATTGTGTAAAGTAAATTGCTCATGATTTTTGTTTTTAATAGTTTATAAAATTGAATATGATAGGTATAAATTAATTACCCCATTTTTGCTGTTCGGAAATGTATATGTTGTTCCGTTATAATTTTTTTCTTTCCCTACTGTAATTAATCCTAGATTGTATCGAACACCAAAACCGAGAGATTTTCCGTCAAATCCAAATCCTGCTATAACACCTGTGTCAAATTTGTTAAAATCACCAGAATCGATATTGTCTTCAAAATTGAAATTAACATTGGTTACATTTTTAACTTTTGAACTAACTAAGTAAGATGCATATGGTCCAACTTGAAAATTTAAATTATTGGTAAGATTGATTACTGCTAATAGAGGTACTTCGATATAATTTAATTCGAATTTTCCTGTTCCATCTACAAAAACATTGTTATAGGTTATTTCTGAACCTTTTGTGATGAAATAAACTTCTGGTTGTAAGCCAATAGATTTTGTTATTGGTAATTTGGCAAATAATCCAAAGTTAACACCAGTGAGAACCTTATTTGAATTATTATCATCTGATGTAAGATTTGAAAAATTCACACCTCCTTTTAAACCCACTTTAACACCAGTAATACCTTGGCTAAATGCGAATTGAGTTGCACCAAAAACTATTAAAATGGCTATTATAAAATTTGATTTTTTCATCTTAACGATTTTTTATTTGCAATAACTTTATTACCTTACAAAGAACAGACAATTCTAATTTGATTGTGTTACATTATTTGAAGACTTCTTTATATTATTCCTAGTTTTTAATTTTAATAAGCATAAAAAAAGCGAGTAAATACTCACTTTTTATTTATTTTAAGAATTCTCTGATAGTGATTTATACATTTCTTCAGATGCTTTTATTTCTGAGGATATATGATTTCTAAACCTTTTCCAATGTGTTGTATTACTATCTAATAAAATAATTCTATCTTTTAAGGAATCGTTTTTGATTTCAAAATCAAGAATTTTTTTAAGATATGAATCATCATAAGGCATATCTGAATGTTCTAATTTGTTTTTTAATACTTCGATATGATATTCATTTATTGCTATTGAATTGTTGGCAATCAATTTAAAATTTTTCCATTCGATATCAGAAGCTTCAACTTTTTGAGTAGTTACATATTGATCAACTTCATTAAAATTTTCTGATTTTTCTAAATTTGTTTTGCAACTCGATAATAAACTTATTGTAAGTATTGAAACCATAACACAATTTTTTATCATATGATTTGACTATAACTCTTGAATAATTTTGCTCAGTTCTTCTTTAGATTTCCCTAATTTAATTTGAAGTTTACCTAGCATTTCATCTTTTTTACCATCTATATATAACAAATCATTATCTGTTAATTTTGCAAATTTTTGTTTGAGTTTCCCTTTTTGTTCTTCCCAATTTCCTTTTAATTCTGTAGCGTTCATCTTTTTTGTATTTAAAATTATATCTTTATCCTAACACTACAAAGGTGAGATGAATACAGGTATTATGTATTACAGAATATTAAAAGAGAGTTGTATAATTCCTATATTAAAATGTTTTTCACTCATCGTCATCTTTCAATTTATCAATGTCGTTAAGATCATCACTATCTTCTATATATTCGTTATATAATTCGATGATTTCTTTTTCGGTTTTTTTATCGGACTGAATGATAGCATTATTTGCCAACTCATGAGAGGATATAAGTTCATTCATTTTTAAATGGACTAATGCGGAATATCGGTTAAATGATTTTTGTATAATAAATAAACTCAAAAAGGTGATCCCAAAAATAATATCCCCAATATTTTGGTGCATATCTCCAGAGGTAAACAAACTAGTTGCCCACCAAAACAAAACCATACAAAAAGCAATGATAAATGTTATAGGATTACCTAAAGTTTTTGTAACTATTTCGGTTAATTTTTCGAAAATTTTTTCAATTTCTGTATATACTTTTTGCATTATTTTATATTAAAAATTAGTGTTAAAAATACCATGATTAGGGGCATATTTCCGGAGTAAATCTAACAACGAATTATAGTATTCTTGTAAAATATCTATATTGATAGAGGGTTTATTAACATCAGGAATGGTTTCTGGCATTTCGTTAAGATATTTTAATAATTCTGGATATTCATTTCGAATTACCATTGTAATTTTTAGAATATCATCAGTAAGTTGGTGTTCGGTTTTCATCGTTTTATTTTTTTATATATGAATATTTTTAATGTATTAAATTACAAAAAAAAGAACCATTACAGTTCTTTTTTTTATTATAATTTAATTAATGTTTTCCTTTACCATTTCCTTTTCCATTTCCATTTTCTTGATGTTTGTCGTGATGATTATCAAAATCTTTGTGTTTTTCTGTTTTAGGAGCATACTCTTTTTTTATTTTGACTCCATTACCTTTGTAATATTTTACTTTATGCTCTTTGAAATAAGAATAAGGTTTTTGTCCTCGATAATCGTTTATGATAATTGTTCGACCTTTATACAAATCATAACTTCTATAACGAACAGGTAATGATTTTGACCGAATCCAAACTCCATTATTGAGATAAATAAATCTTGAAGCTCTAATATCATAATAGGATTCAACATCTGGCAAATAATAATATTCTACTTCTGGAGTTATAGCTGGACCCCAAACTGGCGGTCTACCTAGATTGACATTTACTGCAACTTGAGCTTGAGCCGAACTAAATAATATTAAGAACGTTGCAATAATTAATGATTTGAAATATTTCATATTATGGTTATAATAATAAAATTAATAAAAGAACAATAATTATTACTGCTCCAACAGATAAATACACACCATTGTTGGTTGATCTCAGAGTGGCTTTTATAGAACGAACTTCTTTACGAAGTGCTTTTTTTTCTGATGATTTAAGTTCCGATTTGTCCATTGCTTTAATTTCATCTAATCTTTTTAGCATTGTTTTTACCTCAGCAGTCATTTCTTTTGGTTCATTGGTAATGGTTGTTGGATCTTTTTCTGCTGCAAAAGCCGAAGTCGGTATGGTACTTATTGATAACAACATTATCAATAAATAAATAGTTGTTTTTTTCATTATAATTAGATTTAAAGTTTATACTGTAAAATTGAGTTTTTTTAACCTTTTATCTGTTATATAAAAAAAGCATAAATTATTATAATTCACACTTTTATTACATTATTATTTAAATAAATAATCAATTTAAAACGCAAAATATTAACTTTATTATATTGTATTTGAATAATTTAACACTTTCTATGGAGTAAAAAAACTGATAAAAGGACAACTATTTTAATTGGTTTTTTTCTTTTTCTTCGCTGCGGCATTTTTCTTAGCTGCTGCTTTTTCATTTTTTTTGAAATATCCTCTTAATAGAAAATTATTTTTGGCTGCTTCTTCAATTTCATTCAATCCTTTTGTGGCATCATGAATATTGGTGATGGTAGAATCTATTGATTTTCCAAGTTTTTCATCGTTGACTAGTTTAGATAAGACACCATTTTTATTATTCATTTTTTTGGTAAACTGAGAAAGTTCTGTAGTACTTGATTCTAAATTAAACATAATTTTATCTAGATGATGAGAAAAAACAGTGTCGGTCATTAATTTTGACAAGGCACCTTTATTACTGTTCATGTTTTTAGTAAAAACGGCCAATTCTTTTGTGACCATTCCAGCATTATCAACACTTACTTTTACACTTTTCATAATATCTTCCATCTCAATTGTTTTTGTAGATGCAATAAATGCTCCGTCTTTTACAATTGTATTGGTTGCAGTTCCAGGTGAAATTGTCAATACTTTGTCTCCCATTAATCCATCTGAACCAATACTAGCCATTGCATCTGTTTTTATAAATTGTTGCACTTCGTCTTTTATAACTAAGCTTACCATCATAATCGTATCAGAAACAAACTCAATATTTTTTACAGTACCTATGTTTATTCCAGAAAAGCGAACATTGTTACCTACTTTAAGTCCACTTACATTTTTAAATTTTGATTTTAAAATAAAAGTTGATCCAAACAAATTTTTGTTATTACCTACAAGATATATAGTGATAACAAAAACAACAATCCCAATGATGACAAACATTCCTAATTTCCAGATATAAGTAGTACTTTTTTTCATAATTTTATTTTTTTAATTAAAGAAAGAGCGAACCCATTCATCATTACTGTTTTTAAGTTCTTTATAACTTCCTTCTGCATGAATCACTCCTTCGTTAAGAATCAAAATTCTATCACTAGTTAATTTTGCACAAGCCATATCGTGAGTAATAATAATTGAGGATGTTTTGTATTTTTTTTGAATAGAAACTATTAATTCGCTAATTTCTCTTGACGTAATTGTATCTAATCCAGAAGTAGGTTCGTCGTACAAAATTATTTCTGGTTTAATGATCAATGTTCTAGCTAATCCAATTCTTTTTTGCATTCCACCAGATAATTCAGAGGGCATTTTATCAATAGCTTTTTCTAATCCTACACTTTTTAATGCTTCAATAATTTGTTTTTCTACTTCTTGATCGGATAAATTTTCGGTATGGTGTTTCAGGGTGAATGCAAGATTTTGTCTCACCGACATGGAGTCATATAAAGCGCCATTTTGAAACATAAAACCAATCCTAACTCTAAACTCATTTAGTTGAGAATCATTTAACTGAGTAATATCTGTTCCAAAAACATTTATTTCACCTTTATCAGCAATTATCAATCCTACCAAACATTTTATTGTTATTGATTTTCCCGTTCCAGAACGACCAAGAATGACAAGATTTTCTCCTTCATGTAAGATCAAATTAATATTTTTGAGTACATCATTTTTTCCAAAAGATTTTTTTAGATTTTTTATTTCTATTACAGTATTTTTTTTCATAGAATTACATAAATAAATCAGTTATCTGTACAGCAATCATATCAATAATAAAAATAGAAAGCGAAGCGGTTACTACTGCAGAATTTGCAGCAATACCAACACTTGCGGTTCCGTTTGAGGCATTAAAACCTTTGTAACAACCTATTAATCCTATAAAAAAACCAAAGAAAAAGGTTTTGATAAATGCTGGCATTATATCCATAAATTCTAAATGTTCTACCACGTCAGAAAAATAGCGCATCATATTGATATTTCCATGAATATTATACCCCACATAACCTCCAAAAATTCCGATTATATCAGCAAAAATAACCAAAATAGGAACCATTAAAGTTGTAGCTAATATTCGGGTAACGACTAGGTATTTATAAGGATTTATTGCAGATACTTCCATAGCATCAATTTGTTCGGTTACTTTCATTGATCCTAATTCTGCTCCAATACCAGAAGCAATTTTACCAGCACAAATTAAAGCTGTAATTACAGGAGCAATTTCTCTAATTAAAGAAAGAGAAACCATACTAGGCAACCAAGATTCTGCTCCAAATTTTAAAAGTGTTGGACGAGATTGGATGGTTAAAACCAACCCCATAATAAATCCTGTAATAGAAATAAGAGGCAAAGTTTTATAACCTATTGCGTAACATTGCCTTATAAATTCTTTATATTGAAATTTTGGTTTTGCAATTTCTTTAAAAAATCTAGCTATAAAAAGGGTAAAGTTACCTGCATCAAAAAAAATATTTT
Source organism: Flavobacterium sp. (assembly GCA_043748275.1). GTDB lineage: Bacteria > Bacteroidota > Bacteroidia > Flavobacteriales > Flavobacteriaceae > Flavobacterium. The sequence continues at coordinate 11,639 of JAYTNO010000088.1, forward strand.
TTAGATATAGTACCAAGTTAATTTTGTTTTATATTTTTAATTTAATTCAAAAAAATTAAATCAATATTGCCTGTTAGTACCAAAAATATATTTCTGGTGAGCTTCTTCTTCTCTTGACTAAACAACATTGATTTTAATAAATTATCTACTCTTTTTCTTCTTCTATTAAGTTAAGAATATGAGTAATTTTGGCAAAATCTGCTTTTAAAAAAGCGTATTGTTTATTGAGTAGATTTTGCTCATTTGTATTCAATTCGTGAACGTCTTGTATAAGAGCATCCTTATAAACCTTTAAAATAGTTTCTTCGCCATATTCACAAGAATCAAGAATTGCTTTTCTATTATCTCCAGTGATTGCTGCTTTTAAATCCATCCAAGCTCTGAAAAATTTTCCTGTTATTCTGGTTCCTTCTTCTGGAGTTCCTCCTAGTTTTTTTACCTCAGCTACAAGTTCTTTTCTATTATCAATACTAGTTTGACATAAATCTGAGAAAAGCATTTTTAAGTCTGTTTCTTTTGCTTCCTCAGAAGCGGTTTTGTAGCCTTCTATTCTATCATTATTAATTACAATTAGAGAATTAAAGACGTCGATTGTTTTTGAAATATCCATTTTGAT
>JAYTNO010000089.1:0-12209 GCA_043748275.1 Flavobacterium sp.
GTTGGATTTAAACTCATTCAAGCTTTGGCTGAAAACAGAAATCAAACCATTGATGATTTAATACCATATCTTGATTTGGTTGCAACTGCCATTGCTGCAGATATTGTTCCGATGACGGGAGAAAATAGAATTTTAGCAAAATTCGGATTGGATGTTATTAATTCCAATCCACGACCTGGAATAAAAGCATTGATAAATAATGTGAAGAAAAAAGTTTTGACTATAACCGATGTTGTTTTTATCATTGCTCCAAGAATAAATGCTGCAGGAAGAATAAAACACGGCAACGAAGCAGTTTCTTTATTGACAGAATATGATTTTGAACAAGCCGAACAATTTGCTTCAGAAATAGAAGGATACAATGCTGATAGAAAAGATTTAGACAAACAAATTACGTTAGAAGCACTTTCGCAAATAGAAAAAAATAACGAAAAAGAACAATTTACAACAGTAGTTTATCAAGAAGATTGGCACAAAGGAGTAATAGGCATTGTAGCATCCAGATTGATAGAAACCTATTATCGTCCAACAATTGTTTTTACAAAAAGTGGAGACAAATTGGCTGCTTCTGCACGTTCGGTAAAAGATTTTGATGTCTATAATGCACTCGAAGCTTGTTCTGAACATTTGGAACAATTTGGCGGACATATGTATGCTGCAGGAATGACTTTGGCTGCAGAAAATTATGACGCTTTTAAAGATGCTTTTGAAAAAATTGTAGAAGAGACTATTCATCCTGATTTGTTAATTCCTGAAATTGCTGTAGATGCAGAAATAGATTTTACCGCTATAAATGAAAAATTTATTCGAATTTTAAATCAATTCGAACCCTTTGGCCCACAAAATATGACTCCTGTTTTTCTAACCAAAAATGTTAAAGACACAGGTTATGCAAAACCATTAGGTCAAAATGATGAACATTTGAAACTATTTGTAAAACAAAACGGATCAACCGGTTTTGGTGCTATCGGTTTTGGATTAGGAAATAAAATAGACTTGGTCAAAAACCAAAAAACATTTGAAACAGTTTATTGTATTGATGAAAATGAATTTAATGGAAACGTAACCATACAATTGCGATTAAAAGATTTGAGAGCATAAATAATTATGAAAAAAAACGATCCGTATGCTGCATTACGCTTTAAAGAATTTAATGTTTTTTTAATGATGCGTTTTGCAATGGTTTTTGCTTGGTCAATGCAATTTGTAATCATCGAGTGGGAAGTTTACAGCTTGACCAAAAATCCCTTATCACTTGGAATCATTGGCTTAATGGAAATTATTCCAGCAATTGCAATGGCGCTTTTTGCTGGTCATATTGTTGACCAAAGTGAAAAAAAAAGATTGCTTTTGAAATGCATAATTGGCTTTAGCATCGTAAGTTTAGGTTTGTTTTTAGTAACCTTACCTTTGACTCAATCAAAACTAAGTCTATCAACAACTTTATACCTAGTTTATTTTTTAGTGTTTTTTGGAGGTTTGGTCCGATCATTTCTTGGTCCAACAATTTTTTCTTTATTATCCTTGATTGTTCCTAAAAAAGTATATCCAAATGCATCTACTTGGAGTAGTTCGGTTTGGCAAATGGGCTCAATGTTTGGTCCAGCAATTGCAGGATTTTCAATAGGAATTATTGGTGTACATTGGTCAATGTGTTTGGTTTTTTTATTTTCAATTATTGCAATTTTACTACTTACTCAAATTGAAAAAAAACCTATTTTGAACCCTAAAATAGGAGAACCTGTTTTTGAAAGTTTGAAAGAAGGCGTGAAATTTGTTTTTAAAAACAAGACGATATTAGGCGCAATTTCTCTTGATATGTTTGCCGTGTTATTTGGCGGCGCAATGGCATTATTACCCATTTTTGCTCAGGATATTCTAAAAGTTGGCTCAGAAGGATTTGGAATATTGAGAGCTGCACCAGCTATTGGAGCAGTCATAACAATGGTGTTTTCTGCTTATATTTCTTTAAATAGAAAAGCTGGTGTAAAACTGTTAAGTGCTATTTTCTTATTTGGTATTTGCATCATTGTTTTTGGTTTATCAACCTATTTTTGGGTTTCAGTTGTTGCTTTATTTTTTAGTGGAATTTTTGATGGCGTTTCGGTTGTTATAAGAAATACTATTTTACAATTGCATACCCCAGATCATATGCGTGGTCGTGTTGCATCTGTAAATTCTATTTTTGTTGGCTCATCAAATGAGTTAGGTGCTTTTGAAAGTGGCATAACTGCAAAATTAATGGGAACTGTAACAGCCGTAGTTTTTGGAGGAACATTAACGTTATTAACTGTAGTTACAACCGCATTTGTTTTGCCTTCCTTTAGAAAACTAGATTTAGAAAAAGAAGTAAATGCGTTAGAAAACGGTGATTAGTTTTCGAATTTTTTTAATTCAAAATTTGAACCGTCAAAAACACCATAAGTAAAATAACCAATCCAGTCACCAAGGTTTACATATTCTGAGTTTTCACCTACTTTCAATACCATTGGCAAATGTCTGTGACCAAAAATGAGGTAGTTATAATGTTTTTTTTCTAATTTTCTTTTAGAATACACCACCAACCATTCGTTTTCTTCACCTAGAAACTTCACATCTTCGCTACCAGAAATGAGTTTGTTTTTTACAGAAAGATATTGTGCCAGTTTCATACCCACATCAGGATGTAACCAACGATATAGCCATTTTGAAAAAGGATGAACAAATACTTTTTTCATTCGTTTGTATCCTTTATCTCCTGGACCTTTTCCGTCTCCATGACCTATTAGAAAGGTTTTATTATTAAAAGTATATTCTTGACTGTCATGATAAACAGGAATGTTGAGTTCTTTCTCGAAATAATCATTCATCCACAAATCGTGATTGCCTACAAAAAAATAAATAGGAATTCCGCTATCTCTAATTTCTGCCAATTTCCCTAAAACCCTGATAAATCCTTTTGGAACTACTGTTTTATATTCGAACCAAAAATCAAATAAATCTCCCAACAAAAAAATAGCTTCAGCATCTTTCTTGACTTCATCGAGCCACGCAATAAATTTTTGTTCTCTTGGAAAACTCAATTCAGGCGTTGGTGCTCCAAAATGTTGGTCAGAAGCAAAATATATTTTTTTGTTATTGGATAATTGCATTTTGTAAATATAAGATTTTGAACTTTACAAATTATCTGATGCAAACCATTCTGCAAAAGAAGTTTCAGTTTCTTGCAGTTTCAACGAATGCAATTGTATGGATTGAGGTAATCTATCTTGTATTTTTTTTGCAAAATCAGTTACCATATTTTCGCTTGTAGGTTGATATTCTACCAAGATAACGTGATGCCCACGGTTTTTGAGTTCATTTGCCAACTCAATATGTGGTGTGTTTTTATTAAAAACCGTAGCATGATCAAATAAATCTACAATTTCTTCTCTGACAATTTTTTTCAAATCAGAAAAATCGATAACCATTCCAAATTTTACATTATGACTATCTGTAATTGGTTCACCTATAACCGTTACCGAAAGTTTATAACTGTGTCCGTGAACGTTTTTACATTTTCCGTCATATCCGTAAAGTGCGTGTCCGGTTTCGAATGAAAATTGTTTGGTGATTCTGATGTTACTCATTGCTTACTAAATTTGATTGCAAAGGTAGTTACTTTTTAAAAAGAGAAATGTTATTTTAAATAAAAAAGGCCGCATAAATAGCGACCTGAATTTTTTAAGGATTTTCTTCAAAATCTAGCGTTTCATTTGGTTCTGAAGCTCTAACATTGATTACTGTATTATTGGCATCTACTACAAAAGCTACAAAGCTCATATTTTCTGAATTGCTAATATTGGTTGGAATGGGTAACGTAAAATTTGAAGTTACCGTTTTATCAAAAGTAGTTCCTGTAAGTTGATTACCCAAAAGGTCTGTTAGCGCTGTTCTTAATACGTGATTGTGCTCAAATCCTTGAATAACATGTTGAGGATAAACCAATCCATAAAGTGTGGTGTAATCTTCTTGTTTGTAGATCAATTTGTTTTCTAAAAGATAAACAACCAAACGTAGATTCGAATAATTTTGAGAGAATTTTACACTTACATCAAGGTTTATTGTTCCTCCTTCAACTGTTGAATTCATAGCCAATCCTAAACCACAATTATTGCTAGTCAGATTTTTGACTTGAGTAAAATTGGTGTCTGGTTCTGTCCAAACAATGGTTCTGTTCAAACGAGCAATAGGTAATTGCAAATCGTTATTTGGAGAAACTAAGTTCTTAAGCGGTTGAATATTAATAAAATTAAAAGGGTCATTACCATTATGTATTGCAACAGCTACGGCTTTGTCTGATTGTTCCATAACTTTTTGAATTCCGTAAGAAACTCTTGTACAATTTCCGCACCAAGTGCCAGTATAATCTTCTATTAAAACTCGCTTTTTAAACTGACTCGAAACTGGTAGTGCATCTACACTATCATCAAATGGAATTTCAGAATAAATTGCATTAGTATCTGCACATGAAACCTCAATTACAACAGTGATTATGAGCAACATATATTTTATAAATTTCATAACAGCAAGCTTTTAATTTAATTATTACAAATAAAACAAATTAAATTTTACTTTGATAATAATAATTTATTTATTTGTATACAAAATTAGACAATTATGAATAAATTTCAAATTCTATTACTTTTTATTGGTTTTAATTTATTTGCTCAAAAACAATTACCAAATCTAAGTTTAACCAATCTTGAAGGAAAATCAAGTTCTCTTCAAAATGATTTTTCAGAAAAAGATAAAATCTATATTTTTTCGTTTTGGGCAACTTGGTGCACACCTTGTATTAGCGAGTTGGAAGAAATGAATGATTTGCAAGAAGAATGGAAAAAAAGTGTCAATTTTGAAATTATTGCAGTTGCGACAGATGATTCTAGAACTCAAAAAAGAGTAAAACCATTAGTAAACGGAAAAGGTTGGGATTATAAAATTTTATTAGATACCAATCAAGATTTTAAGAGAGCAATGTCTATCGTAAATATTCCATATACCATTGTAGTAAAAAATGGTTTGATTGTTCATATTCAAAATGGATATGTTCCTGGAAATGAAAACGAATTGTTAGAAAAACTGAAATCTCTATAATTGATGAAGAATCTAATTGTTTGCTTATTCGCATTTTCAGCTTTTTCAGTCAACGCACAAGAAAAACCAAAAGAAGAAAAAGTAAATTTCTTTGGAGGATTTGAATCTAATTCTCAATGGTATTTGAATGATCCTCAACTGAATGTGATTCATCCAGAAACGCCACTTCGTTCAAACAATTATTTGTTTTTGAATTTAAAATACAAAAACTGGACAGCCGGAATTCAAGGAGAATCTTATGAAGATAAAGCTTTGTTGAATTACAATCCGAAATTTGAAAATACTAATGTTGCTACTTATTTCTTGCAATATAAAAATGAAAAAATAGATGTCACTGCGGGTTATTTTTATGAACAATTTGGAAGCGGTTTATTGCTTAGAGGTTGGGAAGACCGATCGTTAGGAATCAATAATGCTTTGCGTGGTGGCAGAATTATTTTTACGCCAACAAATTTTTTGAAACTGAAAGCGGTTTATGGCAAACAACGTACTGGTTTTGATGTTGCAAAAAGTGATATTTATGGTTTGGATACAGAGTTTGAACTTTCTAAAATATTAAAATTTGAAACAACCGAATTAAGTTTAGGATTGAGTTATGTGGGAAGAGACGAAGCAATCACAACAATAATAGACCCAAACTTTAAAAGATTAACTGCGGCTTATGCAGGAAGATTAAATTTTACTCATAATTCGTTTTATGCGTCAACAGAATATAATTATAAATCTGATGATGCTATTGTAGAAGTTACTGGTCAAGTAAAAAACAATTTTATAAAACCCGGAAGCGCATTGTTACTCAATTTAGGGTATTCAAAAAAAGGATTTGGTATTGACGGAACTTTTAGACGATTAGAAAACATGTCTTTTTTCTCTGAAAGAGCAGCAAAAGGGAATGCTTTTAATGATAGAATAATGAATTTTATTCCGAGTTTAACCAAACAGCACCATTATAATTTAGCCAATATTTATGTGTTTCAAGCGCAACCAAATGTGCGATTGGCAGATGAAACATTGTTAAAAGCTGGTGAAATTGGAGGTCAAGTTGATGTCTTTTACAATATTAAAAAAGGAACCGTTTTGGGTGGTAAATATGGAACTAAAGTTGCTGTAAATGCTTCCAATTGGTTTGCACTTGCTGGTGATTTCTATTTGCCAAAAAAAGATTATAAAACAGACTTTCTTGCTTTAGGTAAAAAATATTTTTCTGATTATAATATTGAAATTACTAAAAAAATTAGTGACAAATGGCATACTGGATTCACTTATATCAATCAATATTATAACACAAAACTAATTGCAGAAACCTACGGATTAGTAAAAACAAACATCATAGCTGGTGAAGCTACTTATAAATTAAACACTTCTCGTTCGATGCGTTTTCAAGCAGAACATATGTGGGCTGATGCTGACAAAAAAAATTGGGCAGCTGCTACTGTTGAATTTAACTTAAATTCAAAATGGTCTTTTTTCGGAATGGATATGTACAATTATGGCAATGATGATTCTGAATTAAGAAATCATTATTATAATTTTGGTGGCGCTTTTAGAAAAAATGCTACTCGTATTGCTTTGAATTATGGAAGACAAAGAGGTGGCTTGGTATGTGTTGGTGGTGTTTGTAGAAATGTGCCAGAAAGTTCTGGAATTGGTTTGTCAATAAGTACCGCTTTTTAATATATATTTGTAAAAAAAATGGGGGATTAGCTCATTTGGCTAGAGCGCTTGCCTGGCAGGCAAGAGGTGACCGGTTCGAATCCGGTATTCTCCACAAAAAACACTTGAATATAGGTTCAGGTGTTTTTTTTTATTTATTAAAAAGTCTTCTTTTAATTGAAATTATTTAGGAACAACATAATAAAATAATATAAAAAAAGCATCAACTTTCGGTTGACGCTTTTTTTAAAGACTAAGATTTAATCTTATTACTTTCTAATACTTAAAACACCCACTTGATCATTAGCGTTAAGCATAATTTCATTTCTGTTGATAACTCTACTTCCCAACACACTTGGGCGAATTTTACTGTCTTTATAAGAGTAAATAATTTCTTTTTTCATTTCGCCACTTGGTGCAACTGATAATAAAAACAACGCATTTTTTGAACTTGATGAAAACAATGTTTTTGTACTTCTTTTAGTTTCCTTATCGTTTTCAGCTTCAGCATTTTTTTCTAAATCTTCATAAACGATATAAGTAGTTCCGTCAACATAAGTAGAAAGTATCGACGGGTTTTCGGCATTTAACTGATATTTTGGCATTTTCGAAACCGATTCTACTTCAGATTTGTTATTTATATTGATAATAGCAATATCACAATAATAATATCTGTATGTAGTTGTAGTACCGTATTGAGTTGTATGTTGTATAATTACCAATTTATATTGTTCTGCAACTACAACAGTTCCGCCATCTTTTCTAACAAAAATATCTCTTACTTTATAAGGTACATAATCTTCTGATTTTTTTGGTTTTTCAGGGTATAAACCTTCTAATTCGAAATTTTTTGCTGATTTTAATGTTAATGTTTTACAATCTATAATAGAAGTAAACATTTCATCTGAAATAAGCGTTTTCTTTCCTTTTCCGAAAAAACCAGAATTTAATATTTTTAAAAATCCGGTACAAATAAAGGTGTTATTATCACCAGGAATTACATCAATAGATTCGATATCTTTATTAGGATAATCAAAATCAAATTCTTTAGCAGCATCTGTATTATTGAAAGCTATTAGCTTAAAGTAGAATTTGCTTTGATCTTTTACTTGTTCGTCTTTTTCTTTATACACTTTAGCCAAAACATAAACATTTCCAAAATTATCTACGCTAATAGATTCTGTACTAAAGTTTTTTGCTTTGATAGGTAATTGTGCCGATTTGTTTAGTAAAACTTCTGTAAAAGTATTGTTATACACTTTGAAGTTTAGTGTACTTGGGTCTTTTTTTCTACCTTTTAATTCGTTATAAACGACTACTTTTGTTGAATCTGGAGAAACACTTCTTGCTCCAAAAGGGTATGCATCTTCGTCTGCTTCATCTATTACAATTGTTTTGTCTCTTGTTTTTAGATTTAAATCAGTTATTCCTGCATATAAATAGTTTTTATCTTCTTTTCTTTTATTTTCTACAATAAAATGAACGATTTTATCTTTAAGAAAATAGGCACCTTGGTAGTTGTATTTTTTTTCGTCTAAATCAAAGTTTACAACTTCTTCGTTTTTTAAAATTAAATTTTTATCATAAGTTCTACAAACCAATTGTTTGTCGCTATTTCTATGTCGGGTATAGTATTTTCCATCTTTACCACCAAGAATAAAAACATCTCCTTTGGTATTTATTTTTTCTGCCCATTTGAGTTCAATTTTTTGAGAACTAGCGCTTATTGTGAGTAACAACAAGATAAATTTAAAATATTTCATAATTTTAGTATAATTTTAATGCGAAAATACATTATTTTCGCAACCAAACAAATTTAAATTATCCTATGAAACAAAAATTACTATTATTTTCTGCCTTATTATTTTCAGTAGCAACTTTTGCACAAACAAAACCTACCGAAGAGCCAACATCATCAAGGATTAAAGTATATACACCAAGTGGTGAAGCTTCTACTATTAAAAAAACAGACAACTCCTATAAATGGGCAGTTAAAACAGATCTTTTCGGTATTGTAAGTGGCGAATTTCCTGTAATTGCTGAATTCCGTATAGCTAAAAAATTTAGTGTCGAAGGTTCTGCTGGGGTTACTTATGCCTTTTTTGGAAACGAAGGTTTATCGTCTGAAAACATAGATGGCTATTATGATAATTCTGGCACAAAACCTGCATTAGGAAGTGCTTTTAGAGCTGCTATCAAATATTATCCATCTTCTGATTATGATGCTATAGAAGGTTGGTCATTTGGCTTTCAAGTATTTTCAAAAACTACCAATAGAGATTATAAAACAAATTCAGCAGAAGAAGTTGCTCTTATTAATGGTGTTAAAGACTCCAAAAGTAAAACTGGTATTTCTTTGATTATTGGAAAACAAATTTTTCAAGACTCAAACATTACTTTTGAATCTTTTATAGGTATTGGTATGGCAAGTATAAAACGCGAATATTTAGTTTCAACCTATGATTATGATACTTCAACAGAATATGTAAGTACAGCATCTACTAAAGAAACGGTTCCTAATATTCAATTAGGTTTTAGAATTGGTTTTGGAAACTAAGAAACCTTACTCTACAAAAAAAGCATCAACTTATCATTGATGCTTTTTTTTATATAAATTTTTCCGATTTATTTATCGTCAGAAATATAAGTTTTATTTCCGTTTTTGTTGATATAATATCTACCACCTCTTGGACCTGTAAATACCTTCTTACCATTATATTGACCTGTTACTTTATCGGCAACCTTTTTCTCAGCAGCTTTTGAAGCAGCTGTTTCTTTCATATCTTCTTTTTCTTCAGCAGCAGTTTTTTTAACTTTAGCTTTAGTTTTAGTCGTTTTTTCTTCTACTTCTTTTGTGGCTTTAGCTGTTTTTTCTTTTACATCAGCTTTAGCTTTAGTCGCTTTTTCTGTTACTTCTTTTTTAACTTTTGTAGCTTTCTCTTTTACATCAGCTTTAGCTTTAGTCGCTTTTTCAGCTACCTCTTTTGTCGCTTTTGTTGCTTTCTCTTTCACATCAGCTTTAGCTTTTGTGGCTTTTTTTTCTGCTACTTCTTTCTTCGCTTCTACCTTCTCTTTTTTGGCTTTTGTGGCCTTTTTTTCGGCTACTTCTTTCTTAGCTTCTGCTTTTTCTTTTTTGGCTTTTGCAGCTTTTTCAGTTTTAGCTTTTGTAGCTTTTTTTTCTTTGGTTTCTTGAGCATAAAAACTATTAGAAAACAAAAACAAAAAACATAATAACACTAGTTTTTTCATAATAAGGTTTGATTTAAATTTAATTTAGAATAAAATTAATATAATTATTTTGAATTCTACTTAAAATAATTAAAAATATGCTCTCAATTGCACACTACCTGTATGAATAGCTTGACTGGTTTTGCTTTTTCTACCTTGATAATTTACATTAACATCTAAGTATTTTGTTAAGCTTCTCTGAATCAACAGTCTCCAAGTAAGGTTTTGTCCTGGCTGTAATCCTTCTAACATTTGAAAACCTACTGGTGAAGCAGCATTACCTTTGAATTTATTTTCATACAACGAAAATTCTCCATTCATAGATAATTTTTTTTCACTATTATACGTAAAAGAAGTACCCACTCTATTTTGATTCAGTTTTTCTAAATCACCAATTCTATTATCCTTATTTTGAAACTCATAAAATAAGTCCCAACTGGCATTTGGAGAAAATATATAAGATATTTTGGGTGCCAATTGATAGGATTTTATAAAGTAATTTCTGGCTTTAAAATTTTCAACATCGGTAACTGCTTTTTGTATTTTTCCCGAGAACCCAAACAACCAAAACTTTTTGAGTAAATGTGCATATTGCATTTGATGTGAACTATTTCTATTTTCTTGTGATCCTACAGAAAGCAAACTTTTGGCACTACTCCTCAAAAAAGTATACGTGACAGAATGCTTTTGTTTGCCACGATTATAAAACAAACTGTTTCTTAAACTCGTGTTTAGTCCTAACTCATTCTCTTTGCTTTTATTAAAAGGATTCAAATCAAAATTGTCTCCATTCCGTTTTATTTTTCTATCTATTGAATACGACATTTGATTGTAGAAAAAGGACAATAGTTTCTTAAATCCAGCTTCGTTTTGCCATTGATTGGGATTAAGAATTACTGATTCCGAAAATTTGTTTTCATGTGTTTTTACAAAAATTTGATTGGGCAAAAAGATTCTAACATACTTTGCTTGATCTTGAAATGGAGCTACTTCAAACTCCTGCAATTCTTGAATTCCGTTTGTATTATAATCATTCCAAGTATAAACGCCTTGTCCTGGATCGACTTCTAGATAAGTAAATTCTTGTTGCGCAATAGTTCCGGAAATAGTTTCAAAAGCAACTGTGGTTTGTATCAATTGATTAAAAAATCGATCGTTATATAAGATTCTGGAGTTTAAGGATGGTTCTTTTCCTCGACTAGCATCTGTATATTTTAGATTTCTATAATTCACAAAAACAGACAAGTCGCTTTTACTGTTTTGAATCAATTTTGATTTCAAATAATACGATTGTGATGTATTTACTCTTTTCAAAAAATTGATTGAATTGTTGGTTTGAATACTATCATTAACACGGTTCAAATAACCCAATTCTACAAAAACTTTGGTGCTGTCGCCACGACCTATAAACGAACCATATTCAACAAAACGCTGACTCAAAGCCGACAAACTATTGGTTAATTTTATTTTTTCTTGATTGTCTTCAAATCGTGTTGAACCACCAATCCAGTTGGTTTTATAATGGTATTTGGCTTGAAATTGATTTCGAATAAAATTAGATTTCGCCAATTCTCCATCACTTTTCAAATAACTTCCTTGATTTAGAATATTCCAGTTTTTGAGTTTAAACAAACCGTTAATCACATGGCGATTTCCAGAAAAATTACCAGAGAAATCTAAATTTTCAAACTGATAAGTTAAAGCTCCTTTTTCTGGCAAAGTAAAATTCAAACCTGAAATCAAAAACCGTTGATTACCCGAAATAGTGGTAATATTCCAATCGCGATTGAATTCTATATTAAAAAGTCTTTCAATGGTGCGGAAATCTTTCTGAACAAACTGAAAATTTGCAAAAGCGTCAACTTGCCATTTTTTTGAAAAAAGACGTTGTTTGGCATTAATTTTTCCGGCAATTCCTTGATTGTTGTTGTCATTTTGTGGTGAAAATAAATTCAAATCGTTGTTGCTAATTCCTAATTCAAAATCAAGAAGCGTTTTTTCTGATGGATTAAATTTACCAAAAAGAGTAGCAATCTGAATTTTTGTTGGAGCAACCAATCGAATAATAGGTTCATAATTTCTGTTTGGAATACTGCTTGATATGCCAACATACTGATAAATTTTACCGTTAGAATTTGAATTGGTTAAAATATAACTCCCAAGATTGGTACCAACATTTGTAAATTTTACATTATACAATTCGTCTTCTGGAT
>JAYTNO010000090.1:0-4736 GCA_043748275.1 Flavobacterium sp.
GAATCCGTCAGAAGTGCAAGAAAAAGCGATTCCAGTACTATTGGAACAAAACACAGACTTAGTCGCATTAGCACAAACAGGAACAGGGAAAACGGCAGCTTTTGGTTTTCCGCTAATTCAAAAAATTGATGCCAACAATAGAAATACACAGGCGTTAATTTTATCACCTACACGCGAACTATGTTTGCAGATTACAAACGAAATTAAAAACTACTCCAAGTACGAAAAAGGAATAAATGTAGTGGCAATTTATGGTGGGGCAAGTATTACAGAGCAAGCCAGAGACATTAAAAGAGGAGCGCAAATTATTGTTGCTACTCCAGGTAGAATGCAAGATATGATCAATAGAGGTTTGGTAAACATTACTCAAATTAACTATTGCGTACTTGACGAAGCTGACGAAATGTTGAATATGGGTTTTTATGAAGATATCGTAAACATTCTTTCTACAACACCAGACGAAAAAAGCACATGGTTGTTTTCTGCAACGATGCCAGAAGAAGTAGCTCGTATTGCAAAGCAATTTATGAGCAATCCACAAGAAATTACAGTTGGTAGCAAAAACTCAGGTTCTGCAACGGTTTCTCACGAATTCTATTTAGTTAATGCACGTGATCGTTACGAAGCATTGAAACGATTGGCAGATTGCAACCCAGATATTTTCTCGGTAGTTTTTTGTAGAACCAAAAGAGATACCCAACAAGTAGCCGAAAAATTAATCGAAGATGGTTATAATGCAGCTGCTTTGCACGGCGATTTGAGTCAAGCACAACGTGATTCTGTAATGAAATCTTTTAGAGGAAGACAAATTCAGATGCTTGTTGCAACAGATGTTGCTGCACGTGGTATTGATGTTGATAATATTACACACGTAGTAAACTATCAATTACCTGACGAAATAGAAACCTATAATCACCGTTCTGGTAGAACAGGAAGAGCTGGAAAACTAGGAACTTCTATTGTTATTGTTACCAAAAGTGAGTTACGTAAAATTTCTTCTATTGAAAGAATTATTCAACAAAAATTTCAAGAAAAAACAATTCCATCTGGTATCGAAATCTGTGAAATTCAATTGTTGCACTTAGCAAACAAAATTAAAGATACAGAAGTAGATCACGAAATTGATAATTACTTACCTGCTATTAATAATGTATTAGAAGGACTTACAAAAGAAGAATTAATCAAGAAAATGGTATCGGTAGAATTTAATCGTTTTATCAATTACTATAAAAAGACTAGAGATTTATCTTCTCAAAATTCAGGTTCAGAAAGAAGAGAACGTGACGATCGTGAACCAAGAGAAAACAACAATGGCGGTGCCGTTCGTTATTTTGTAAACATAGGTTCTCGTGACAATTTTGATTGGATGTCATTAAAAGATTACTTAAAAGAAACATTAGACTTAGGTCGTGATGATGTCTTTAAAGTAGATGTAAAAGAAGGCTTTTCTTTCTTTAATACTGACCCAGAGTTTACAGATAAAGTAATGGAAACATTAAATAATGTAACGCTTGAAGGTCGTAGAATCAACGTAGAAATTTCTAAAAATGATGGTGGCGGTAGACGTGACCATAATGGTAGAAGTTCTGGCGGATTTGGTGGTGGTCGTAGTTCTGGTGGTGGCGGTTTCCGTGGCGACAGAAATGCCGCTCCAAGAAGCGGAGGTTTTGGACCAAGAAAAGAAGGTGGTTTTCAAGATAGAGCACCTAGAGAAGGTGGTTTTGGAGGAAGAAGCGAATCTCGTAGTGCGGCACCAAGACGCGAAGGTGGTTTCTCTTCTGATAGAGCACCAAGACGTTCTGATGCACCAAGAACAGAAGGTTCTTCAGAAAGAGCTCCAAGACGTTCAGAAAGCTTTGGAGATTCATCTAGACCAAGAAGACCAAGAAAAAGCTAAACCTTTTTGTTAATTTTCTTATAATTATAGAAGCGACTACAAAATATCTTCACGTGTTTTATTACTTTTAGACCTTTAAAACATTTTATGAGATATTTTGTAGTCCTTTTTTTTATGTTTATTTCTGCTATTGGTTTTGCACAGGTAGATGCTACACCACAAAAAGTTACTGGTACCATTACCAATGATAATTCGTTTGTTGTAATTCCAAACGTTAATATTATTAACTTAAATAAAGTATTAGGTACAACCTCAGATTCTAAAGGTTATTTTGAAATAATGGCAAGTGTTAATGATACCTTACATTTATCATTTGTTGGTTTTCAAACTATCAAAATTAGAGTTACCAATGACTGGATCAAAAACAAAACGACCAAAATTCAAATGACCGAAAAAGCAATTGCTCTTGAGGAAATTATTATTCAACCTTATAATTTAACGGGGTATTTAGAAGTCGATACCAAATTAATTCCCATTCGAGAAAACTATCGTTATAGTATTTCAGGATTACAAGAAGGCTATGAAGCTGGCGAATATTCTCCAAATGCATTCGGACGTGTTATGGGTTCTATATTTAACCCTGCCGATAGGTTATATAATTTTTTTGGAAAAAAACCTAAAGAGCTTAAACGACTCAAAACGATGAAAAATGATGATTCGGTACGAACCTTACTAGAATCAAAATACGATCGGGAAACAGTTGCTGCTTTGCTCGGAATTGACAAGAAAGATATACCCGAAATAATGCAACGATGCAATTACTCTGAATCGTTTGTAAAAACAGCCAACGATTTGCAAATTATGGATGCCATCAGAGAATGTTATGAAGAATATAAAGTCTTGAAAAAGAATTAATTTTTTTTAAATAATATAAAAATATCATCTTTACTTATTCATTTAAATAAGGTTTTTTTATATCTTTAACTATTAAATTTTTTAAGAAATGCATTGGGAAGCCAAAATTATAAGCCACAAAAATGAAAAAAGAATAGCAGTACTATTTGAAAAAAACATAGACCTTATAC
Source organism: Flavobacterium sp. (assembly GCA_043748275.1). Taxonomy (GTDB): domain Bacteria; phylum Bacteroidota; class Bacteroidia; order Flavobacteriales; family Flavobacteriaceae; genus Flavobacterium. The sequence goes on from JAYTNO010000090.1 coordinate 2,923, forward strand.
AACGCATCAAGCAAGTAGAAGGATCCAAATGGAGTCAGACCTTAGGCTTGTGGCATGTACCCTACTCTATTGAAAATCATATTCGTTTTCAGATTAATCAAAATTCTACAAATCACCTAAGTGAAGAGGGAATTGTTGCATTGGAACGATTTAAAAATTGGTTACAATCTAAACGGTATAGTGTCAATACCATAAAAACGTATGCTGATGCATTGAAATCGTTTTTACTATTTTTCAACACAAAAGCAATACTTGAGATTTCAAATGAAGATGTAATTTTATATAATAACTACTATATTTTAAAAAATAATCTTTCGGCCTCTTATCAAAATCAGATCGTAAATGCCCTAAAATTGTATTTTAAAACAGTACAAGAAAAAAGTATTGAAATAGATAAGATTCATCGTCCTAAACGCAGTAAGGTTTTGCCAAATGTATTGAGCAAAGAAGAAGTTAAGATGATTTTGAATGCTCACAGCAACCTCAAACACAAAACCATGTTGAGTTTGATTTATAGTTGTGGGTTGCGTTGTGGCGAACTTTTGGCGTTGCTGCCGCATCATATAGATTCTAAACGAAATTTGGTTCTGCTTAAAAATGCCAAAGGAAAAAAGGATCGTATTGCCCCTTTGAGTCCAAAGATTTTAGCCATGTTGCGTGATTATTATGCCACTTACAAACCGACAAAATATTTATTTGAAGGGCAAATGGTTGGTGAACCTTATGATGCACGCAGTTTGCAATCGATACTCAAACAAGCGCTTCAAAAAACAGGCATCACAAAACCTGTTACTTTGCATTGGTTGCGACATAGTTATGCCACTCATTTGCTAGAAAGCGGAACCGATTTGCGCTATATACAAGAATTGTTGGGCCATAGTAGTAGTAAAACTACAGAAATATATACTCATGTGAGTACAAAAAATTTGCAACAAATAAAAAGCCCATTTGATTATTTGTAACAAAAAACCATTATATTTGGATAGTATTAAAAAAAAATATACGTAACAAACATGCGTCTATACACCCGAAAATGTCATGCTATGCGCATGTTTGTTGCGGGTATATACTAGTTAGTGGCAAGCAATCCCGAAAAGAAACTAAAAACAGAAAAATGAAATTCGATTTTAACGAAAACTATATTTTAGAAAATAAATTTGTAACATTACAACCGTTAGAAAATTCTCATTTTGAATATCTATTGGAATATTCCGAAAATGAACCTGAAATATGGGAATTTAATTCAGGCGGAGCAAACGGAAAAGAAAATCTCGAAAAATATATTTCAAACGCAACTAAAAATAGAGAAAATGAAAAAGAATATCCATTTGTTGTTTTTGATAAAATAAGTGGGAAATTTGTCGGAAGCACAAGATTCTATGGAATATTTCTGGATATGAAAACCATTGAAATTGGTTATACTTGGTACGGAAAAAAATATCAAGGAAGTGGAATAAATAAAAATTGTAAATATCTAATGTTGAAATTTGCATTTGAGAAAATGGAAATGGAACGTGTTGGATTTGGTGCAAATAGCAAAAACGAGAGAAGTATAAATGCAATGAAAAGTATTGGTTGTGTTGTTGAAGGAATTTTAAGAAATTGCAGTACAAATGCAATTGGAGAAAGAATTGACGGAATTAGATTAAGTATTTTAAAAAGCGAATGGAACGAAAATGTAAAAATTAATCTTGAAAAACGAATCGCCAATTTTGCCAGCCACTAACAGCGGTTTGCAAAAATTGGGGTTTTGGTCTTGACTTTACACATTGTTTTGTACTTTTGTGTTCAGTGATTTACTGAAAGTTCGGGCT
>JAYTNO010000091.1:0-4715 GCA_043748275.1 Flavobacterium sp.
GATAGTTTTTCGTATAATTTTTGAGTTTCTTGATGCAATTGAACCAATTCAGATTTATTTTTTAGCTTCAAAATTCTATGTGCAATGCTGATTAATTCGGCTTCCAACTTTTTTTTCATAACTTTTAAAATTATAGTGAATTAGGCGTGTCTTTTTTAATATTTTTGTTTTCAATACAAAGTAATAAAAACTAATCCTTTTTTAAGGCGAAAAATACAAAATGTTTCTCGAAAATACAGTAAATCATAAAGAACAATTTGGTTGGATAGAAGTCATCTGCGGATCGATGTTTTCAGGTAAGACTGAAGAGTTAATTCGTCGTTTGAAAAGAGCTCAATTTGCCAAACAAAAAGTAGAAATTTTTAAGCCATCAATCGACACGAGATATGATGAAGAAATGGTTGTATCTCATAATAAAAATGAGATTCGATCAACTCCTGTTCCTGCCGCAGCAAATATTGCAATTCTTGCTCAAGGTTGTGATGTTGTGGGTATTGATGAAGCACAGTTTTTTGATGATGAAATTGTAAAAATATGTAACGATCTAGCAAATTCTGGAATACGAGTTATTGTTGCTGGACTAGATATGGATTTTAAAGGAAACCCTTTTGGGCCAATGCCTGCTTTGATGGCAACTGCAGAATATGTTACCAAAGTGCACGCTGTTTGTACCAGAACAGGAAATCTTGCCAATTATAGTTTCAGAAAAACAGCCAATGACAAATTGGTTATGCTTGGTGAAACCGAAGAATATGAACCCTTAAGTCGTGCCGCATATTATGAAGCAATGCACAGAACCGAAAACCCAGAAGACGGAAATCAAGATAAAAAACAATAAAATTAGAATCTAATTTGAATGTATCGCTAAAAAATATAGTTCCTATTCTGCACGCAAAATGGTTAGGTAAACAAACCAACACCATTATCGAAAACATTTCTATTGATAGTCGTTCTTTGCAAAACGGTCCACAAACATTGTTTTTTGCCATTGTTGGTCCAAATAATGATGCGCATACTTATATAGAATCCTTACTATCAAAAGGAGTACAGAATTTTGTAGTTACTTATATTCCTGAAAATTTAGAAAACAAAGCAAATTTTTTACTTGTAGAAAACACACTCGATGCACTACAAGTCTTTGCAACCTATCATAGAAGTCAGTTTGATTTTCCTATAATTGGAATTACAGGAAGTAACGGAAAAACGATTGTCAAAGAATGGTTGAATTTTTTATTAAGTCCAGATTATAATATTATACGAAGTCCAAAAAGTTATAATTCACAAATTGGAGTGCCATTATCGATCATTGCTATCAATGATAAACACAATTTTGGGATTTTTGAAGCAGGAATTTCTACCATTAATGAAATGGAGAAATTAGAAACTATTATCAAACCCAATATCGGAATCCTTACTAATATTGGTTCTGCTCACGATGAAGGTTTTGACAATATTGGTCAAAAAATGAAAGAAAAACTAAAACTTTTCAGGAATGTTGACCTTTTGATTTACAATAAAAACAAATCAATTGATGCCTTTTTAAACCCGAAAACAAAAGTTTTTTCTTGGAGTTTTAAAGACGAAACAGCTGATGTATTTATTACCAAAAAAGCAATTTTAGATAAAACGATTTTACAAATTAGAAAAGGAGATCAACGATTTGATATCAAAATTCCATTTCAAGATGATGCTTCAATAGAAAATGCGATTCAATGTTTGATGGTGATGTTGCATTTTGGATACAAAACCGAAACTATAGAAAGCAGAATGGAATTGCTTTTTCCTGTAGAAATGCGTTTGAAAGTAAAAAACGGAATACACAACACCACCTTAATAGATGATAGTTATAGTTCAGATTTTCAGTCGCTAAAAATAGCGCTTGATTTTCTTGAAAGTCAAAAACAGTACAAAAAGAAAACCATTATCCTTTCGGATATTTTTCAAAGTGGCTTATCAAACGAAGAATTGTATTCAAAAGTTTCGCAATTAATTGTATCCAATAAAATTGCTAGAGTTATTGGTATTGGAGAAATAATAGCCACTTTTAAAAATAAATTTCTCAATTGCATTATTTTCAAAAGCACCGATGATTTTATTTCTCAATTTGATACGTTAAATTTCGAAAACGAAACCATTTTAATAAAAGGATCTAGAACCTTTAATTTTGAAAAAATAGTTTCTTTGCTTGAAGAGAAAACCCACGAAACAGTTCTAGAGATTAACCTTAATGCTATCAGTCATAACCTCAATTTCTTTAAATCAAAATTAAAGAAAAAAACCAAAATGATGGTGATGGTAAAAGCATTTGGTTATGGAAATGGTGGTTATGAAATTGCTAAATTATTAGAACATCATAATGTAGATTATCTTGGAGTTGCTTTTGCTGACGAAGGAATTTCTTTAAAAAATGCCGGAATTCAATTGCCTATTATGGTGTTAAATCCTGAAACGACTAGTTTTCCAGCTATTATTCAACATCAATTAGAACCAGAAATCTATAGTCTGAAAGGATTAAAAGCTTTTCTGAAAATTGCTGAGCAAAAAAAACTAAAACATTATCCGATACATATAAAACTAGATACCGGTATGCATCGTTTGGGTTTTGAAGAAGAGCAATTGCCAGATTTAATTGCAATTCTAAAAAACATCACTACAGTTTCTGTAAAAAGTATTTTATCACATATGGCAACTAGTGATGATATCAAACATTATGATTTTGCCATTTCTCAAATTGATTTATTCGAAAAAATGTCTAATCAATTGATGAATGAGTTGAAAATAAAACCCATTCGTCACATTTTGAACACCTCAGGAATAAGTAATTTTCCAAAAGGGCAATATGATATGGTGCGATTAGGAATTGGTTTATATGGTATTTCAAATGATAAGGAAGAACAGCCTTATTTAGAAAATGTCGGAACATTAAAATCGATTATATCTCAGATTAGAACCATAAATAATGGAGAAAGTGTAGGATATGGACGGCGTTTTGTTGCAGATAAAACATCTAAAATTGCTACAATTCCTATAGGTTATGCCGATGGTATCTCAAGACATTGGGGCAATGGTTTGGGTTATGTTATGATAAATAATAAAAAAGCTTCAATAATAGGAAGCGTTTGCATGGATATGTTAATGGTTGATGTAACTGATGTAAAATGCAAAGAAGGTGATGAAGTAATCATTTTTGGAGATGACCCAACAGTGGTTTTTATGGCCGAAAAATTAGATACAATACCATATGAAATTCTTACAAGTATTTCACAACGAGTGAAAAGGGTTTTTTATAGAGAATGATATTTTTTTTCAAAAAAATGGGAAATGTTAAAAATTTAACTAAATTTGCCCCACTAAAACAAATCTAATATTAATTAATCTGATTTATTATGTTAAAAGAATTTAAGAATTTTATTATGACAGGCAACGTGATTGAGTTCGCAGTTGCAGTAATTATGGCTGGTGCAGTAGGCGCAGTTGTTAATGGTTTTGTTGCTGATATCGCAATGCCATTAGTAGGAATGTTAACTGGTGGAGTAGACTTTTCTGCTCTTAAGTATGTATTGTCTCCTGAAGTTAAAGATGCAGCAGGTGCAGTAACTAGTCCAGAAAATGCTGTAAGATACGGTGCTTGGATTAATACAATTGTAAGTTTAGTTGTTGTAGGTTTTGTAATGTTTTTAATCATTAAAGCTTATGCAAAAATGAAAAAACCAGCTCCAGCTCCGGCTCCAGCAGGTCCAACTCAAGAAGAATTGCTTACTCAAATTAGAGATTTATTGAAAAAATAATTTTCTAAATTATAGTATTAAAAAACGGAAGATGTAAGTCTTCCGTTTTTTTTATGATCTTATTTTAAAAAAATCTTTGAAGTTTTGTGGAATTCCTTGTGATAAAAGTAAAACTAAAGGTAATATCCAATTGGCAAAACGCTCTACAAATTCTATACAACCAAGTCCTGCAATTGGTCTGCTTAAAGCAGTAAGAAAAGCCCATAAAAATGCCCAAAAAACGATAATTCTTATAGGATAAATTAATATTATAAAAGCAACAATTATATCAATTACACCAATAATTGGCATTAGAAATCTTGCTTGAATTTCAGAAAAACTATAACATGTTAAAAGAATAATCCAATTTGGATTGATATTAAAAGCAAGAAACCCATGACTTATAAAAGTTGCAAATACACCAATTCTTGCAATAAATTCTACTCGTTTTTTATCAATCATATTCAATGAAAACTATTATTTTTTAATCAATAAAGAATGATCTTTTTGATTTTCCATTTGAATTTCAACAGTATAAACTCCACTGGCAAGCTTTGAAGCATCATATTCATATGTAAATTCAGGATATAATTTGTTTCCTGATTTACTTTCGATTAGTTTTCCATTCAAATCAAAAATAGTAATTTTTGTGTCTCCTAAAATGGGTGAAGTGTAGTATATCCTAAAAAAATTAGCAACAGGATTTGGAACAATTTTTATTGGATAAAAAACTTGCTTTTGTTCATTTGTACCTAACAATGGTTTGCTAATACAAAAAGCATCTATAATAATATTGTTTTGATCATATACAGTTCCGCACATAGATGTTGGAGTTACATCAAAATTGCAGAGATTATAACTTTTTTTGAAACTTTCAATAAACCATGCAGAACTCGGGTCAGTAAGTCCAGCACCAGCACCACCACAAACAATCTCACATCTTCCTTC
>JAYTNO010000092.1:0-1699 GCA_043748275.1 Flavobacterium sp.
GGTCTTCAATGATTTCTAAAAGTGTAATTCTGTTATGGCTATCGAGTGCTTGGAGCCCAAAATCGTCGAGTATGATAACATCTTGTCGTTCTATTTTGGCAAGTTCTCGCAAATAAGAACCATCTGCTTTTGCCATTTTTAATTTAGCAAACAATTTCGAGGTATTAAAATAACTCACTTTAAATCCTTGTATACAGGCCTGGTAACCAAGTGCAGTACCCAAATAACTTTTGCCCACACCTGTACTTCCGGTGATTAAAATGTTTTCGTTTTTTTCTACAAATTCACATTCTGCAAGACGTAATACTTGGTTTCGCTCCAGATTACGGGATTCATCAAAATTAATGCTTTCAATGTTTGATTTGTAGTGGAATCGGGCGTTTTTGATACTGCGTTCAATACGCCTATTATGTCTCTCGTCCCATTCTGAATCAATAATCATCGATACAAACTGATCGAGTGTGTAATGGTCTGTTTTTCCGCTTTCAATGGCTGTTTTAAAAGCATTAAACATACCATAAAGCTTCATTTGTTTCATTTTTGTTACTGTGGATTCATTCATGTTTTCAAGATTTAATTTAGTTATAATAATGTTTTCCTCTTATGTTACCGTGGCTCGGGAGTTCTTGCTCTTGTTCCTGTTCAAAATCAATATGGTCTAGGTTGTTTTCTAAAATGTTCTGTATCGTCTTAAAATTGTAAATTTTAAAATCAAGTGCCCGTTTACAGGCATTTATTAATCGCTGCTTACCTACCTTTTTCTCGAAGTTTAGTATTCCCAAACAACTTTTATAAGCCTGTTCAGGGTGGTTTCTACTTTCGATTATCTGCATAATATATTCTCCTACTGACTCATCAATACTACTAGCCCAATCAATGAAGCGAGCAGCGCTCCACTGAGCTACAAATTGATGTGTACTTGCTAAATGCTCTGGGGTTGTGGTATAGATATAAGGTTTGTAATTTCGTGCATGGACAGCTATTCGATTGTATTTATAATAGATCTCTACGGTTGATTTGGTATACAATAGTTTCGCTTTTTTCTTTACATATTGATACGGAACGCTGTAGTAATTTTTGTCTTGACTTAATTGAACATGTCCGTTTTGCATTACTGTTGCAAAGGATTGGTATTTGATTTCAAAGCGTTCTTGTGGTAGTGGGCGTAGTTTTTGTTGCTCATCTTCTAAAAACAATTCTATACGAGAGTAAGGACGTCCTGTGAGTTTTCGGCTATTATGAGTGTCTAATAAATCCCATATCTGTTGGTTTAATTCTTCCAGATTAAAGAATTTAGTTTCTTTTATATTTACATAAATCCTTCTGTATAATATTTTTACTGCGCCTTCTACTAATGACTTGTCTCTTGGTTTGTAGGCTCTGGCCGGCAGTATGGTGGTTTCGTAATGTTCTGCTAAATCAGCCAAGGTTTCGTTGATTGTAGGTTCAAAACGACTGCTTTTTATTACAGCTGACTTTAAATTATCTGGAACAATTGCCGCAGGAGTGCCTTCAAAAAATCGCATGGCATTTTCTACAGATGTAACAAAGTCTTCCTTTTGTTGGCTCATAGAAGCTTCTGCATAAGTGTGTTGACTGGCACCTAGTATGGCTACAAAAAACTGCACTTCTTTAATTTCACCTGTTTCTTTGTCTATAATAGAAAGCGTTTTTCCAGCATAATCCACATACATTTTAT
>JAYTNO010000093.1:0-4671 GCA_043748275.1 Flavobacterium sp.
CACTATTGTGATTGCCCAAACGTCAACAATAACTTATACTCCATCGAGTGCTGTTATTTCAAACCCTGAACGTGGATTTTATAAATTTACTTCTGCAAAATCTACATCGTACCAACTTCTAAATCAAACTACCCTAACAAATTATAGACTTAACAACAATATTACCTTGTTATATAGAGAGTTTCGATTAGAGGATTTTAAAACTACCGCTATTTCTCAAAGTTTTTTAGACAATATGCAAACTGATTTTAATAGAATCAGAAATGCTGGTTTAAAATGTATTATTCGTTTTACTTATTCTAATAGCGAGTCTTCATCTCCGCGTGATGCTTCAAAGGCTACAATTTTGGCCCATTTATTGCAGTTGCAACCCTATTTGCTAGCAAATGTAGATGTAATATCTGTTATGCAAGCCGGTTTTATTGGAGCTTGGGGCGAATGGTTTTATACTAGCCAAGCAGAGTTTGGTGGTGAAGGTTTTGATGGCTCTTCATTAACAACGACAAACATCAATAACAGAAGAGATGTTGTTAATGCAATGTTGAATGCCTTACCGTCGTCAAGAATGATACAAGTTAGAACTCCAGCTTTCAAACAACAAATGTTTTCTACTACAGCATTGCCCGATTCACAATCATTTAGTGAAACAAATCAAGCTAGAATTGGACATTTCAATGATTGTTTTCTAGCTAGTTCTACAGATTATGGAACTTATGTTAATCCTACAATAGAATATCCCTATTTGATGCAAGAAACAAAATTCTTACCAATGGGTGGTGAAACATGTGCATTGAATTCTCCAAGAACTGATTGTGCTTCTGCCCTACTTGAAATGTCAAAATTTCATTGGTCTTTTTTAAATTTAGATTATTATCCAGGTGTTATTGATGGATTTACAACTGATAATTGTTTTACAGAAGTACAAAAAAAATTAGGCTATCGTTTTGAGTTGACAACGTCTACACTACCTCAAGCTGTTTCTTTAGGAACGACTTTGCCCGTTACCCTAAAAATTAGAAATCAAGGTTATGCTAGTTTATATAATGAGAGAAATGCTTATATAGTTTTGAAAAACCTTACAACCAATCAAGTATATCCTATTTTGATGAGTACTGACCCAAGAACTTGGTTAGGTACAAATGAAATTACAATTACAGAAAACTTAACTTTACCTTCAAATATTACTGCTGGAAATTATAAAATGTATTTGAATTTGCCAGATAGTGAGACTAGTTTATCATCTAAACCCGAATTTTCTGTTCAATTTGGAAATCAAAATGTTTGGGAAAGTGCTACAGGTTATAATAGTTTAAATCATACATTAAGTATTGTTGCTGGTTCTCTTGCAGTAGCTGATAACACAAAATTTGATATGAATATTTACCCTATTCCTGCAAAAGATAAAGTAAGTATTGAATTAGAATCTATTAATGATTATTCTTTTACTTTCTACAATGCTTTAGGACAAAAAATAGCAACCAAAAATACTTTAGAAACCAATAAATTATCCATTAATACTCAAGAATTAAGTGATGGTTTATATTTTATTGAATTTTCTAAAGGAGCAATAAAAGATACTAGAAAAATTATTGTACGTCATTAATAGCAATATCTTTAAATTTAGGACGTTTGTTTATAAAGAGAAAGGGATTATACAATTTGTATAATCCCTTTTTTTATTGAAATATTTTTTTTGCTTTCTTCTTCAAGTTATGTTTCAAACCAAATTGTATAGAATTGGAATAATATTTTGATTGAATAAAGACCTCAATGTTTAATGTTAACATCGTATAATCAAACAGTTGATAAGTAGCTCTTTCTGTGACTCGTGTAAAAGTTTTACTAAAATCGTCAATAAAATAACCACCTTCTATTTTGGAAGTGAAATTCTTAACATTCAATTCCCAACCTAATCCTAAACCACCATATAAACGATGTTTTATCATCCAATAAGGATACCCTATAGATAAATCTCTTGATCCAATAGAAAATTGTGTTTCTAGGTAAGGAATAAGTTTTGATTTTTTAATTTCACCATCATTATACATAAATTTGATAGTTGCAGCAGCATCAATAGCATCATCAAAAGTGGTAACTTCGGATTTATTATCACCTAAATCTCTAATTATTTGTCTAGAAAGTGCTATTTTATTCGGGTTAATAATTGGATTTGTATCAATAGTGTCTTTAGAAAGGAAACTGTTGGTATAATAATTACTTTCAAATAAAGCATTAACATTGATTTTCTTCAGAATATAAAACTCTTGATAAATATTCAATCGGCCTTGATATATTTTCTGATTCATTCCAGCAGCATTTTCTACAGGGAAAAAATTAATTTCTGAAGATCTGAAAGTCTTATTTTTTGAATAATTAATTCCAGCTCCAAATTGAAAATAAGGATCTGCAGTTTGATTTAAAGCTAGTCGTAGTCTTGACCAATATTGAGGTTTATTATCTTTTGCAGCTGTTGTATATTTATACTGTACACCGATTAATGCATTATCATAATTAGAATCGTATTTCTTTTTTATGTCAATTTTATAGAATTTATCATATGTTGCTCCAAGACTATGAATATTTTCCTTTTTGTCATAAAAATTATATGATGCAATATTTTTGAAAATTGCAGGTTTTGATAAATTGGTTTGTACAGAACTTAAAACATCTATATAATTCCCGTTTCTCAACCTGTTCTCTTTTTTTAATTTTTTTAATATATCAGGATAAAACAATTCGCTTTCATAACTTATCAAGAAATCTTGAAGATTTTGCTTTTCAAATACAACATCTATATTAAGCATTTTTCTAACAGTTTCTTTTTCTTCACACTCTGTCATTGAATTTGCTAATTTCCAAGAATCTTTAAATCTACCTAACTCATGATATACTTCGGCCATTCTGGCTTTTACCTTCATATCGGTAGGATTGGCATCTATATATACCAAATACTCACTTTCTAAAAATTGATAATCTTTTTTCTCAATAAGCCAATTCATTCTAGTGAAAAAATCAATTTCTTTGGTCAATCCTGCCCATTCATATGCTTTATGAAACTCGTTATTATCTGCAAATAACCATGCAATTGGTGCTATCAATTCATCTAGATTTAGATTTGGTTGTGTATCTTTTAATTCTTCTCTAGCTTCTTTTGGATTGGTATCTAGTAAATGTTTTATATAATTTTTATAACTTTTATTGGTGGTGTCTATGCCAATTAAAGCTTTTAAAGTGCTTTTTATTTTTTCTTGATTTTCTGGAGTATTATAATTGGCAATATAACTATTTAATAATTCTGTATCTTTTGGAGTTACTTTCATTTGTTCACTCATCCATTTTTCGCGAGAAATATCATTAGAATACCCTATTAATCTATCTAATTCTTTAGAATACAATACATTTTCTTTGGTGTAGTTTTTAGTTACATAATCTTCATATACTTTCCATACTTCGTCTCTTTTCTCTTCCCAAGACATTTTTTTGGCATATTTATTCCATTTCACAGAATCAATAACTGGACTATTGAAAATTTTCTTTTTTAAATCTTCAAATTCCATTTTTTCTCTTTCCTCAATATTCCAGTCTACACCGTAACTAAAAACTTTTACATCGATTAAATATTTATTAAAAGCGACTTTAGCTTGTTGTGCAACTAATACTTGCTGTGCTTTTTCTCTAGGGCCTTTATAATCAAGATCAATTACTTTTAATTGAGGTTTATTAGAATATACAGAATATAAATATCCATCTACAAATGGTGATTTTGTATATAATACTCCTTGCGATTTTAATTGAGATTCAATTCTATTGGCATTTGTAGGACTACCATACATAAACCAATATTGCTTTTTATCTTGTTCCGGATTAATTTCTTTAACCGTAAAAAAACCATTTTCTGCAGTATGTGTATATCTTGAGGCACGCCAATTCATCACTATTTTACCAGCATCATTTGCACTAACAAAACGCATTTGTGGATAAGTTCCTGTTTGTTGCTTCATAAATTTTTTGAACTCTGGAAACATCGCATAATCACTTCCTTTTGTTTTATGCCAACCTAAATTTGAACTATTACGCAAAGCATAATCACCCGCACTTTTATTGGCTGTAGCAGGAATTTGATATACATCATCTGGATGCACAAAATGAGTCCATACACCTGTAATCAAGTACATCGATTGCAAATTATATCTCTCATCATCATTTAGATAAAATCCGCTTGAAATTCTAGGATAATCAAAAAAATCTTTGTGATATGGATCATAGTCAAACTCTCTATTTCCTCCATCTGAAGTTTGCCCTAAATAAAGACTACACATATATTTTAGAGATGGCATGGCTTTCTTTAATTGCAAAATTCCTTCTTTATCAATGATATTAGATGGCGGTACGTAAGTAGTTGGTAGTTTACCATAATTACTTATATCCCATTTTTTCTTAACGGTATTCATAGATGTTTCAATAAACATCTGATTTTTCCATAATTCTTTTGTCAAAGGAACGTGGTTGTATCCGTGAAAAGCAAGTTCATGTTTGTTTTTTGCAACATCATTTACAAGCCAGTCGGTTAGCGCTTCTACTTTATTTCCTGTTTTTATTTTTCTAGTATTCCATTGATCTAAAGTAAATGGTGGTATTATTTTATTTCTATAATCAAAGGTTAGCATTGCT
>JAYTNO010000094.1:0-1673 GCA_043748275.1 Flavobacterium sp.
TACCCTATCGATAAAAACTAATTGAATGAAACTACATACAATGAATAAAAATATTAAAGGCATTTTAAACATATCCTGTTGGGAGTCCCACAAAGAGAAAAACGCATAAAGCCAAATAATGGAAATAACACTTGCTATAATTAAAATTATCAATAAGCGATTACCTCCTTTACTGTTTTTGCAAAAATAAATCAGCCTTTGTCCGCTAATTGCAATTCCAACAGTCAAGGGTAAACTCCACGTGAGAAAAAAGAAGATATCACAATTGAAAATCATTAAAAAAAATGCTGAGCAAACAAGATATATTACAGCACTTAAGATATTAATTAAAATTCGATTTAGCATAATAACAATTTATCTATTTTAAATTTCAGCTTAAATATAGAGTATTATTTGTAGACACAGTAGCGGAGCAGTTCAAAAAATTTATTTTTATCTGTTTATATTGCCAGTGAAATGTGCCTGCATTATTGCTGTCATGTAATGGCGCTATCTAAGATTTTGTCTTAAACTTTTTCCGAATAGGGCTCTTTTTTAAATCAGATTCTCCTTTAGCAGTATTATTTTTCAAATTATCACGAAATTTTTTATAAATATTTGTTACCAGCGGTATTAAGATAAAAACCAATCAAAAATTTGCGTATTATTGGTCACAAAGTATAGTTGGAGAAATCAGCTCTGACCCACTCTGTCTAACACCTCGTAAGGAAATAAAAACATTAAGATTTCCTCCTGTACTATGTGCTTATGAAAAAAAATGTAGTCCCCCATGCATTACTTCTGTCAATATTTATGCTTTGCTTTGCAGGTTGCAAACAAATGCCTGAGAAAAAAGAAAATCAGCTTAATATTAGGAGCGATGAGTATTTATTAAAAATTAGCGATAGTATTTCTGGTTTGGATGGATATGTAAACTTAAAGAGAGATACAATAATCGGACTCGGGAAATATTCATATTGTTTTACCGACACTTTTCGCACCTATGCATTTGTAGCTACAAAAGATTCTGGCATCGTTGCAATTGATCAACAAGAGAATCATTTATACAATGTTTTTTTATTGGATAATGGACCTGACGAAGTTTCTGATGGATTGTTCAGAATAATTTCCAAGAATAAAATAGGATATGCCGATGCAATCACCGGTGCTGTTGTAATATCTCCACAATTTGACTGTGCCTATCCTTTCGAAAATGGGGTGGCACAAGTAAGTATCAATTGTAATACAAAAACGAATAACGAACACGTAACTTGGGAGAGCGACGATTGGCGCTATATTGATTTAACAGGCAAAAACGTTGCTCCTCCTAGATCAGAGATAAAAAAATAAGAATAAATTCGTGACATACAAAAAAAAGAAAAATAAGTAAAAAGAACTGCGAGATTTCCTAAGACCAAAAATAGACAGGCACTCTATACCGCTAATTCTCTGGAATTTATTTCCTGTAGCAGGAGTTACAAAGTTGAAAAGGAGGGTAAGGGCACAGTAGTAAAACTAGGGGTGGTGGTTGCAATTCTTGATGTACCTAAGGGACTGGATTTTCCAGACTAAAGTAAAATTATAACCTAAAAATATTAAAAGGATGACAAATAAATCTTTATTAATAACACTAACATTTTTAATTAATACAATGAGTATGGAAGCACAGGTAACAGACAAAGACAGTAACAATT
>JAYTNO010000095.1:0-1671 GCA_043748275.1 Flavobacterium sp.
ATCCTTGACTTAGCAAAAGTAAATGCAGGCAAAATGATCTTTGAAAAAACACCATTCAACCTAGTTGATTCTGTTTCATCAATGGTGCAATTATTTGAACCAAAAACATCTGAACTGAATATCAAGTTATTTACAGAATATGATGGTGCGATACCAAAATTTTTAATTGGCGATTCTTTGAGGTTACGCCAGATAATTTTAAATTTATTAAGCAATGCAGTTAAATTTACGAAAAAAGGTAAAATAACATTGCTTATAAGTAAAATGAGTGAAGATCTAGAAAACATAACTTTGAAATTTTCACTTATTGATACAGGCATTGGTATAGCAAAAGAAAAACTTGCATATATTTTCAATAGCTTTGAACAAGCGTCACAGGAAACCTCGCACTCTTTTGGAGGCTCCGGTTTAGGACTTGCAATAGTTAAGCAACTAGTAGAATCGCAGGGTGGAACAATTAGTGTTAAAAGTAAAATAAACAACGGTTCCACTTTTGCCTTCACTCTTCCTTTTGGAAAAGCAAATTCTAATCTCAAACTTCAGAAAAAAAACGGACAAGGTCATATTAAAAACAAACAACAAATTGTAGACAAAACAAAAAAAATAAATGTGCTAATCGTAGAAGATATGCCGCTTAACCAGCTCCTTATAAAAATAATTCTAAAAGATTTTGGTTTTGATTTTGACATTGCAGGCAACGGAAAAATTGCACTTGACTTGATGAAGAAAAATGAATATGATCTTATCTTGATGGATTTGCAAATGCCCGAAATGGGAGGATTTGAAACTACCAAATATATTCGAGAGAAATTAAATTCCAATGTTCCGATAATTGCTCTTACTGCCGATGTTACCACTATTGACAACCAGAAATGCCTTGAAGCAGGCATGAATGATTATATATCAAAACCCATTAATGAAGAATTGTTATTCGAAAAAATTAACGAAGCATTAAAAATTAATAGGAACGGTTCAGCTAAAAAAAAATGATTCGCTTTCATAAGTTAGTTTAGCAGCAGATGGGTTATTCAATAGTATATATGAAATTGAAATAAAAAAACTAGTTAACGTATGTAGTCAACTAAGATCTATGTTTTCACCCATCTAAAGTTCAACAAATGAAACATGACCAAAAACATTTTTCGCCATATTTTTAAAAATAATATCGCGCATCCAAATTTTTAGTTTATTTATACCGATTTTACTTTCTTAGAATGTTCGAATTCTGATTATTATTTAAAAAACCTATAACAGTTTTTTCACCGAAACAATTATCCGGCTGTTGAACTTTTCATTTATCTTCGCGTAAAAAATTTTCCATTTTACGTCCTTTAGCTAGTTCATCTACTAACTTATCTAAATACCTTACTTGTTGCGTTAGTTCATTCTTTATTTCTTTTACGCGATAACCACAGATTACACCCGTAATAAATTTTGCATTAGGGTTCAATTTAGCTCGCTGAAAGAATTTATCAAATGTTACTTTTTGCTCGATAAACTTTTGCTGTTTAATTTCATCATAACCTGTAAGCCATTCAATAATTCGGTCTAATTCTTTTTTTATTCTGTTTTTCCGTTCCACTTTGGCGAGATAAAGAGGGTACACTGAGGCAAATGTTAATTTTGCAATGCGTTCATCGTGATTGCCAGTATTTCCCATGACTTTAAGAT
>JAYTNO010000096.1:0-1668 GCA_043748275.1 Flavobacterium sp.
AAAGCATTATGCATACCATAAAGCTTCATTTGTTTCATTTTTGTTACTGTGGATTCATTCATGTTTATTAAATTTAGATTAGTTAAAATAGTGTTTCCCTCTTATGTTACCGTGATTAGGGAGTTCTTGCTCCTGTTCTTGTTCAAAATCAATACTGTCCAAATTGTTTTCTAAAATGTTTTGTATGGTTTTAAAGCTGTAAATTTTAAAATCGAGTGCTCGTTTGCAAGCATTTATTAATCGCTGCTTACCTACCTTTTTCTCGAAGGTTAGTATTCCTAAACAACTTTTATAGGCTTGTTCCGGGTGATTTCTACTCTCAATTATTCGTATAATATATTCTCCTACATAGGTATCAATACTGTTTGCCCAATCAATAAATCTAGAGGCACTCCACTCTGCCACAAATTGATGGGTACTTGCTAAATGCTCTGGGTTTGTAGTATAGACATAGGGTTTGTAATTCCTTGGATGAATGGCTATTCGATTGTATTTATAATATATTTCAACGGTTGTTTTGGTATACAATAGCTTGGCTTTTTTCTTTACATATTGATACGGAACACTATAGTAGTTTTTGTCTTGACTCAATTGAACATGTCCATTTTGCATCACACTTGCAAAAGATTGGTATTTAATCTCGAAACGTTCTTGGGGTAGAGGACGAAGTTTTTCTTGTTCATCTTCTAAAAATAACTCCAAACGAGAGTAAGGTCTCCCTGTGAGTTTTCTATTGTTATGGGAATCGAGTAAATCCCATATTTGTTGGTTTAATTCCTCCAAAGAAAAGAATTTAGTATCTTTTAGATTTACATAAATCCTTCTGTATAGTATCTTTACAGCCCCTTCAACCAATGACTTATCTCTTGGTTTATAGGCTCTGGCTGGCAGTATGGTGGTTTGGTAATGCTCTGCTAAATCAGCTAAAGTTTCGTTGATAGTAGGTTCAAAACGACTGCTTTTTATTACCGCTGACTTTAGATTATCCGGAACAATTGCCGCTGGAGTGCCTTCAAAAAAACGCATGGCATTCTCTACCGATGTAACAAAATCTTCCTTTTTTTGGCTCATACAAGCTTCTGCATAAGTATATTGACTGGCGCCTAATATGGCTACAAAAAACTGGACATCCTTGATTTCACCCGTTTCTTTGTCAATAATAGAAAGCGTTTTTCCAGCATAATCCACATACATTTTATCACCAGCTTTGTGATTCATATGCATCACGGGATTGACTCGTTTGCCCCATGTTTTATAATGATGGCTAAATTGTGAACTTCTTAATCCATCAGGGTTGGCTGCAATATACTTCTCCCACATGTGACTTATGGTAACTCCAACTTTTTTCAACTCCCGTTCCATTTGAGGGAAAAAATTATAGAGCGTTTGCAATTTAGGACTAATGGTTTCAACAGTATTCTGTGAAAACAAGGTTTCTAATTCGGCATCTGTTTTTTGATTAATCTGATCAAAAGGCAATGCAAGAACCTCAAATAAAGAAATATATTTCTTTACCGTATTTCTGGAAAGTGATAAATAATTGCTAATAAACAACTTACTCTTTCCGTTACAATGGAATTTAATTACTTTTCTAATTTTGCTCATGTCTGTTATTTTGTTTGCCATAATCCGTATTTTTTTAACGAATGTATGGTTCTAACAACATGA
>JAYTNO010000097.1:0-11886 GCA_043748275.1 Flavobacterium sp.
TTAAACAAAGTTAATTTATGGATAATCCTATTATTATTGATAAAAACGAAGTCTTACATTATTATAAAAAAGTAAATCCTCAAACCCATAAAGGAATTCTAGGACATGTTTTAATTATTGGCGGAAGCTATGGTAAAATGGGTTCGGTTTGTTTATGTACAAAGGCAGCTTTGAAATCGGGTTGTGGTTTGGTAACAGCTTATATTCCAAAATGTGGATATGAGATTGTTCAAATTTCGATTCCAGAAGCAATGGTTATTACAGATGATTATGAAAGCAATATTACCACTATCGAATTTCAAATAGCGCCACAAGCAATTGGAATAGGAATAGGAATGGGACAAGATAATGCAACTCAAAATGCCTTTCATCTTTTTTTAAAATCAAATGAAACACCATTGGTTATTGATGCAGATGGTTTAAACATATTATCTTTAAATAAAGAATGGCTTACCTTATTACCTCCAAAAACAATATTAACACCGCATCAAAAAGAGTTAGAACGTCTTATAGGTAAATGGGATTCAGATTTGCAAAGGAATCAAATGCTTCAACAATTTTCAAAAAAATATGATGTCATTGTTATAATGAAAGGTGCACCCACTCAAATTTTTTATCAAAACTATTTTTATCAAAACACAACAGGTAATGCTGCTTTAGCAACTGCCGGAAGTGGAGATGTTTTGACTGGAATTATCACGAGTTTACTGGCTCAAAATTATTTGCCCATTGAAGCTGCAAAACTTGGAGTCTATCTTCACGGACTAACAGCAACAATAGCTTTGCCAAAAACGGGTTATCAAAGCTTTATTGCTTCTGATATTATTAACTATTTGGGTGAAGCTTTTTTGACTTTAGAAAATTGAATTATAAAGATTGAGAATCATTTTCTCTAATCTTTTGTTCTTTTAAAATAGTGTTCAAAAATGGTTTAACTTCTTTTTTAATTTCATCAATAGAAATATCTAATGCTTTTGGGTTTTTGACCAATTGTAACCAAGGTTTTGGAGAATCAAAAGCATAGTTTCCAAAAACAATTATTGGAGTTCCTTTTACTTTTACATTTTTATTATCTTCAAGAATCCATTGATCTGCCCAATCATAAAGAAATTTAGCATCCTTTTCTTGTAATCTCAAACAAGAATGCGATGCTGGGTAACCAGGTAATTCATATTCGTGAAAACCAACTCCCAATTTATTTTCTATATTAAAATTCCATTTTAAATCCCATTCATCGTTAAAAGTACTGGTGGTTTTTTCTGCCTTCCAATTAGTAAAAAACAAACCTATAGGTGTTTGGTCTTTTTTTCTACCCATATTTGTAGGTCCAGAATAAGTTAAAATTCCGTTTTCATATGTTGCAAAAGTTTGTGTAGGATAAGTAAAGAGTATAATTTTAGAAATATCTTTTAAATAGTTGACCTCTAAAGGAAAAGGTAAATAAAAAACTTTGTCTCCAGAAAAATCACTTGGAATTATTATAGAATCCAGTTTTATAAGATTCTTAGTATCAGTTCTATTAATAGCAGTTACAATTTCTAAGTTGGTAGTATTTTTAGCATTTTCATTTAACCAAGTTTTTGTTTTCACTAATGAATAGGAAATTGGTTTTGGTTTAATTCTTTTAACTATTTTTTTAGGAATTAATTTCTCATTTTGATCACAAGATGAATAATTTGAAAATGATAAGATAGTTAGAATTAGAATTGTAAATTTCATATTTAAGTTTTTTGTAAAATTCAACTTTTAGAGTGTTTAAAATTTTACATAATTCCATTAAATAGTTGTGTAACTTACATATTTAAAAATGCTTTTAAATCATTGTAATTTTTAATTTTAAAACTAATTTTCTCTTTATTCATCACACTTTCTATTTGTTTAGGTATAGAAAGTTTTATATTTAAAATTGGTTCTACAACATCTAAAAACTTGATTGGATGTGCAGTTTCTAAAAAAACACCAATACAATTTGAGTGATTTTTCATTTCTTTTTTTAAACCCAAATAACCAACTGCTCCGTGAGGTTCTGCAATATATCCTGAATTTTCATAAATGTTTTGCACCGCAATTTTGGTTTCGTCATCAGTAAATGAGAAAGAAGAAAAATCTTTTTTAAATTGCTCTAAATCATTATGATATAATTCCTGAATTCTAATAAAATTACTCGGATTTCCGACATCCATAGCATTAGAAATAGTTGGTTTTGAAGGTTTTGCTATATAATTTCCTGATATTAAAAACTGAGGAACCGTATCATTTACATTAGTAGATGCAACAAAATGTGTTATAGGTAACCCTAATCTTTTTGCCATTATACCGGCGCAAATATTGCCAAAATTTCCACTAGGACAAGAAAAAATCATTGGTTTGTTATGATGTTTCAATTGCTTGTAAGCAAAGAAAAAATAAAACATTTGTGGCAACCATCTAGCAATATTGATAGAATTTGCTGATGTTAAATTTTTATTTTTCAAGTCTTCATCAAGAAAAGCTTTTTTGACCATATCTTGACAATCATCAAAAACGCCATCAACTTCTAGTGCTTTGATATTTTGTCCAAGCGTAGTTAATTGTCTTTCTTGAATATTACTCACTTTACCAGAAGGATATAATATCACTACTTCTACACCATCCACACCAAGAAATCCGCTAGCAACAGCACCACCAGTATCTCCAGAAGTAGCTACAAGAACGGTGTTTTTACTCTCCTTATTATCTTTATTAAAATAGGCTAAACAACGAGACATAAATCGAGCACCAACATCTTTGAATGCCATTGTTGGTCCGTGATACAATTCTAATGAATAAATATTGTCTTCAACTTGAATAGTTGGAAAATCAAAACATAATGTTTCTGCAATAATCTTTTTTAGAGCTTCATCTGGAATTTCTGTTCCAACAAATTGTTTTATAATTTCGAAAGCAATTTCTTCATTAGAAAAAGTCTCAATATTTTTGAAAAATTCTGGAGCAATAGGAGTTATGTCTTCTGGGAAATACAATCCTTTGTCTGGAGCCAAGCCTTG
This sequence comes from Flavobacterium sp., assembly GCA_043748275.1. Classification (GTDB taxonomy): domain Bacteria; phylum Bacteroidota; class Bacteroidia; order Flavobacteriales; family Flavobacteriaceae; genus Flavobacterium. Next base: position 3,027 of record JAYTNO010000097.1, read on the forward strand.
AATTACTGCTTCTTTAAAAGAAACTTTTGGAGCGTTATGATTTAAACTGTAATATTTCATTTTTAAATAATATTGTTTGGATTTAGAATTTTAATCTAAATAATTTTTACGCCTTCATCATTTATTTTTGAGACATATATTTCAAAAGGAATTGTAGTAGCTTGAAAAATTTCAGTCATTACTTTTGCAACTTTCTCTGCTGTTTCTTTTCCTTTTGACAAGGCAAATATAGATGGTCCAGAACCAGAAATTCCAGCACCTAATGCTCCGTTATCAATGGCTGCTTTTTTCACAGTATCAAAATGAGGAATAAATTTTCCTCGAAGTGGTTCTACAATTTCGTCGTGCAAACTTCTTCCAATTAATTCATAATCATTGGTATATAGACCTGCAATTAATCCGCCAACATTTCCCCATTGTGTGATGGCACTTTTTAGTGAAATCATAGGTTGCAAAACAGCTCTCATTTCAGAAGTTTTTAATTCTATTTGAGGATGAATTACGGTTGCATATAATTCGTCTGGGCTTTTTATTTTGATAACATCTAAAGGATTATAACCTCTTACTATTGTAAAACCGCCTAATAAACAAGGCGCAACATTATCAGCGTGAGCACTTCCGCTTGCTAAAACTTCTCCTTGCATAGCAAAATGCACTAATTCTTTTCGAGAAAAAGGGTTGCCTAATAATTCATTAACACCAAAAACTGCACCTGCAGCACTAGCTGACGAGCTTCCAATTCCGCTTCCTGCTTTTATTTTTTTATAGATTTCAATTTCAAAACCAAAATCTGAATCAATAGCATTCAATAAAGCTAAAGCAGCAACACCAGCAACATTTTTCTCAGTTTCTAAAGGTAAATCGGCTCCAATAATTTTAGAAATTTTTATTCCTTTTTGAGAAGTTTTTCTAATAATCATTTCATCACCAACTGCATCGAGACACAAGCCTAAAACATCAAAACCGCAGGATAAATTAGCAATTGTAGCTGGACAGAAAATTTTTACTTCGTTCATTTATTCTGAATTTATTTCAGTTTTTTTTAAATTTTTATAAAAGTTCAATGCCTTTATTTCATAACCCTGATTGTAGTGGAAATCCTTTTTATTTTTTCTTTAAAAATAAAAAGATTGTAACGGAAAGCAGGAAAATGGTTTGTAAATATAGACCGAAAGTTTTGTTTCAAATATAATTATACGTTTCCGATTCTAATAACATCAGCAAAAATTCCTGAAGCAGTTACTGCAGCACCAGCACCAGCACCTTTTATCAATAAAGGTTGGTCTACATATCGATCGGTATAAAATTGAACAATATTGTCTTTCCCTTCTAAATTGTAAAAAGGACTTTCTTTTGGAATAAATTGCAAGCCTACATTTGCTTTTCCGTTTTCGAAAGTAGCAACATATTTTAAACGACACTCTTTTGCTTTTGCTTCATTTAATAATTTTTCGAAATGACTTGCATGTGTAATTAAAGATTTAAAAAAGTCATCATTATTAGTAGTATTTAAACACTCTTCTGGTAGAAATGAATTGTTGGTTATATTTTCAATTTCCATATGATAACCACTTTCTCTAATGAGTATTAAAATCTTTCTAGCGACATCAACGCCACTTAAATCTATTTTAGGGTCAGGTTCTGTAAATCCTTGTACACCAGCTTCTTTTACTACATCATGAAAAGAATTGCTTTCATCAAAATTATTAAAGATAAAATTTAAACTTCCTGATAATACGGCTTGAATTTTATTGACTTTATCTCCAGATGCTATTAAATGTTTTAAAGTATCTATGATTGGTAATCCAGCACCAACATTGGTTTCAAATAAAAACGGAGCATTGTATTTTCTTGATAATTGTTTTAGATTACTATAATTATCATATGCTGATGAACAAGCAATTTTATTACAAGTTACCACAGCAACATTCTCTTTTAGGTATTGATCATAAGTGTGAGCAATAGTCTCATTGGCTGTAATATCTACAAAGATACTATTGCGTAAATTCAGTTCTTTTACTTTGCTTATAAATTCTTCTTTGTTGGCAGTTGCTCCTTTTTCTAATAGATCTTTCCAGTCTTTTAAAGGAATTCCCTCTTCGTCAAAATGCATTTTTCTAGAATTAGAAATTGCTATAACTCTTAGATTTATTTTCAGATTTTCTTTTAAAAATTTCTTTTGTTGGTGAATCTGATCCATAAATTTTTCGCCAACATTTCCAACACCCATTACAAAAAGGTTTAATTGTTTGGTATTGTCTTCAAAAAATCTTTCGTGTAGAGTATTCAATGCTTTTTTAACATCGCGTTCATTGATAACAACTGAAATATTTCTTTCAGAAGCACCTTGAGCAATTGCTCTAATATTGACATTATTTTTACCAAGTGTGCTAAACATTTTTCCGCTCAAACCTTGATGATTCTTCATGTTTTCGCCAACAAGCGCCACAATACAAAGGTTTTTTTCGACAATGCAAGGATCGATTTTGTTTTGTGCAATTTCGAGTTCAAATGCTTTGTCAATTGCAATTTTAGCTTTTTCGGCATCAGTATTTAAAATTCCGATACAAATAGAATGTTCAGATGAAGCTTGTGTTATAAAAATAACATTAATATTTTCATTAGATAAAACTTCAAACAATCTTTTTGATGAACCAGAAACACCTATCATTCCTGATCCTTCAAGAGTAAGTAGTGCTATTTTATCAATATGAGAAATTCCTTTTATAGGATTTTCATTTTCGTTTTTGTTAGATGAAATTAATGTTCCAACCGCATTTGGTTCGAAGGTGTTCTTTATTAAAATAGGTATATTATTTTTCAGAACGGGTTGAATTGTTGGCGGATACAAAACTTTTGCACCAAAATGCGACAACTCCATTGCTTCTTGATATGAAATAGTTTCAATAGGTTGTGCTTGTTTTACAATTTTTGGATTGGCAGTAAACATTCCATTTACATCGGTCCAAATTTCTAATTGAGTGGCATCAACTGCTGCTGCAATAATTGCTGCTGTATAGTCTGAGCCACCACGACCAAGCGTAGTTGTGTTTCCGTCAATAGATGAAGCAATAAAACCAGGCATTACTGTAATTTGAGATGAGCTCTTATTAAAAAAATCGGCAATCAAAGTATTGGTGATTTCAAAATTGACAACTGCTTTTCCAAAATGACTATTTGTTTTTATAAGTTCACGACTGTCTTTATAATCAGAATTTTTTATTTTTTGTTGTAAAGCTTTTGCAATAATTTGAGAAGATAATAATTCTCCAAAACTTAATATCGTATCTGAAGTTCTGTTTGATAATTCGCCCAATAAATAACAACCATCAAGTAAAGTTTTAAGGTGATTGATATTACTGTTGATAGTATCTATAAGTTCACTTTGATCAGAAAGTGGTAGTAACTCATCAATTGCATCTTTGTGTTTTTTCTCAATTTGATTTACAATTTCTTTATAGTTTTTGTCTTTTGAAGAAGCATTTGCAGCAGCAAGAACCAACAAATCGGTTACACCACTAAATGCTGAAACAGCAACAACAAGTTTATCATTTTTTGAAGTTTGCGTTACAATATCTAATACAAGTTTAATATTTTGAGAATTGGCAACAGATGTTCCTCCGAATTTTAATATTTTCATTACAAATAATTTAAGACGCAAAAGTAGTTTATTTCAGTAATTAAAATAATCAATCAATTGTTTTTAAGGATTTTTCAATTGAATTGGATTTTAAAATTAAATATTATGAATTTTTAAAATTAAGCCTACAAATAATATTGATTACATAAAAATAAATACAGAATTGTATCAACAAAACTTGTTTTTTAATAATGGTTTATTGAATTTTGAGCTCTCAATTTAATAAAAAATGGACAACATTCATTATATCAGTAGCGATGTAATTTCGATAGATACTTTACACGATATTATTTCTTTTCATAAAACCCTTGAATTATCTGACGAAGCAAAAGTCAACATTGTAAAATGTAGAAGTTATTTAGATAAAAAAATGGCTGAAAATGATGCTCCAATTTATGGTATCAATACTGGTTTTGGTTCTTTATGTAATGTAAAAATATCAAATGAAAATTTATCACAACTTCAAGAAAATTTAGTAAAATCGCACGCTTGTGGTACAGGTGAAGAAGTTCCAAACGAAGTTGTAAAACTGATGCTATTGCTAAAAATTCAATCATTGAGTTATGGAAATTCTGGGGTTCAATTAATAACTGTAGAACGATTAGTTGAGTTTTATAATAATGATATTTTGCCTGTTATATATACGCAAGGTTCACTTGGAGCATCTGGAGATTTAGCACCATTGGCACATTTGTCATTACCACTATTAGGAGAAGGTGAAGTAAATTTTGAAGGCAAAAAACATCATGCTTCTGATATTTTGAAAAAATTTAATTGGCAACCAATAGTTTTACAATCTAAAGAAGGATTAGCTTTATTAAACGGAACACAGTTTATGAGTGCTTATGGAATTCATATATTAATGAAGGCAACCAAATATTCTTATTTAGCCGATTTAATAGGAACGATTTCGTTAGAAGGATTTGATGGTCGAATTGAACCTTTCAATGAATTGATTCATTTGATACGACCACATAAAGGTCAAATTGTAACTGCCAATAGAATAACTGAATTTTTGGAAGGAAGTGAAATAATCAAACAAGATAAAACACATGTTCAAGATCCTTATTCTTTTAGATGTATTCCTCAAGTTCACGGAGCTTCAAAAGATGCAATAGATTATGTTAGAAAAGTTTTTAAAACTGAAATCAATTCGGTTACTGACAATCCTAATATTTTTAGAGAAAGTGATCTTATTGTCTCAGGTGGAAATTTTCACGGACAACCATTGGCCTTGGCATTAGATTTCTTATCAATAGCATTAGCAGAATTAGGAAGTATTTCTGAAAGAAGAACTTATCAATTGATATCTGGTTTGAGAAATTTACCTGCTTTTTTGGTAGAAAATCCGGGTTTGAATTCTGGTTTTATGATTCCGCAATATACAGCTGCAAGTATTGTTAGTCAGAACAAACAATTAGCAACACCAGCAAGTATAGACAGTATTGTATCAAGCAATGGTCAAGAAGATCATGTGAGTATGGGAGCAAATGCTGCTACCAAAACATTACGAATAATGGATAATCTTGAACGAATTCTTGCAATAGAGTTAATGAATGCATCTCAGGCACTTTCATTCAGAATGCCATTAAAGTCTAGTGATTTTATTGAAATGTTTATCAAATCATTTAAAGAAGAAGTCCCTTTATTAAAAGAAGATCGTATACTTCATTATGACATAGAAAAATCAATCGCTTTTCTGAATAGTTTTATTATTGAAGAATTAGAATATTAAAAAATATATAATTTTATAAATTACCATTTTTAGCTATACATTCCTCTAACAATTCCTCACAATCTTCAATCTCATTGCGAGTGATTTTTTTATCCATTTCTAAATCTCGAAGCCTTTTATATAAAGGTGGAATTATTGGATTTTCTTTGAGTTGAAGATTTATCTGAATTTCTTCTTCTTCAAGCTTTGCTAAAGTTTCTTTAACTCTAAGTAGTCTTTGTGCATGTTTTTGGCAAGATTCTTCCATTTGAATAGTTTTAGCAGGTTTTATAATTAAGTGCTAATTTATAAGGAATATTTTTCTTACACAATCCCTATATATGGGGATATTTTCAAAAATTTTAAAAAAAATGATATTCAGGCATATTTTTAAAATTTAAATATAAAAAAAGCGCTATTTTACTAGCACTTTCATCACTTTTTAAGAATAATTATTATTCTTGATTACTTACTTTTCTATACGGAAAAGCATTAAAAATATGTCTTTTTGCAAATCTACCTGGTGATTCTGCATTTACCATTTTGATATAATTGGCTTTTGGCACACTTATGTATTCATAAACACTACCGTTAGAAAAATTAACAATTAGTCTGCTATTTTCATATTTATAATCTGTAATTGTTGAAGCAGATGTAGTTTCTATATATTCTGCTTGACCATTTTTAATGGTTTCAGCATTAATACTAACTAGAAAATGATAAGCTTCAATAATTTCTTTGCTTTTTTCTTCAGCAGCTTTCAATCCAGCATCATCTCCTTGAAATTTATCAGGATGGCTTTCTTTCATTGCATTTCGGTAAATGGTTTTTAATTCCTTTAATTCTACCGTTTTTTCAACATTTAATAGTTTTCTGTATTCAACAATTTTTTTCATAAAATAAATGTAACGTATTGTATTTGAGTATTTAAATTAAAAATAAGAAATTCAATTTTTCTAAATTTTTTGCAAAGGTACATTTTTTAAAAAGAATTATGATTTTTTTTTAAGTAATTCATTTATTGAAAGTAGTTTAACATTTTTTCAACTTAGGATTTATATAATAATAGTACATTTGATTTTTAAAATACCACTTCATGTTAAAAAAAATATTTTATTCATTTGTTTTTATTCTTTCATTTTCTTCTTATGGTCAAGTAGTAATAAACGAACTCGATTCTGACACACCAAGTACTGACGATAAAGAATTTATTGAATTGAAATCATCTGTTCCGAATTTTTCCTTAAATGGATATGTTCTTGTTTTGTTTAATGGTACAGGAAGTCAAGCAAATCTGAGTTATTATGTTATAGATTTAGATGGATTGACAACAGATGTAAACGGAATTACAGTAATTGGAAATAGTTTAGTTTCACCAGTTCCGAATAAATTTCTGCCAGACAATATTTTTCAAAATGGTCCAGATGGTGTGGCATTATATCTTGGAAATTCATCTGATTTTCCGAATCTTACACCAGCAACAACTTCAAATCTAATAAATGCTTTAGTTTATGACACTGGTGATGCTGATGCAACTAGTTTAATGACTGCATTAGGTGTTACACAGCAAATAGATGAAAATGCAAACAATCTTCAAGCAACTCAATCTATTCAAAGAAAAAATGATGGTACATACGAAACTAAAACACCAACACCTGGAACCAATAATGATGGTAGTGGGTTTATCTATAATGGATTAAGAATTAACACAACTGCGTTACAATTAAATGAAAATCAAAGTTTTGTTATAACAATAATGACTCAAAACAATGTTATTGCCACAACCAATTTTAATATTTCTATTTCAAACGGAAATTTTAATACTTCAGACTATACTGGAAATATGGCAATTTCTATTCCTGCTGGGTCAAACACTTTTTCTACAACAATTACATTAATTGACGATACTTTCGATGAAGGTGATGAAATAGCCAAAATTCGATTTACAACAATTCCGACTGGTTTTAATTTATTAAATAACAATATTGATATTCGAATTATTGATAATGATTTTACAATTTCGCCTTGGGGAACACCATTAAATCCTACGTATGGTAATGTTACTAGTACAGTATCAACAGGTTATTATTCAAGTTTAGAAGGAAAATCTGGAGCAACACTCAAACAAGCAATTCAAGATATAATTGCAAATCCAAATGTAGTTCATGCTCATAATTATGGCGATATTGAAACGATACTTAAAAACTGTGACCAAAATCCATTAAATAGTAATCAAGTTTGGTTAATGTATGTCGAACAACCACGATCTAAACTCGATTTACAAGAAAATGGAATCAATACTGGTAAATGGAATAGAGAGCACATTTATCCTCAATCTCGTGGTGGATATACTGATGGAACTTCTGGAATTGCAGACGGTATAAATGTTTGGTTACCCACAAATGCAGACGATATTCTGGCAGGACACGGTGATGCACATCATATTCGTGCAGAGGATGGACCTGAAAACAGTATCAGAAATAATAAAGATTATGGTGAATATCTTGGACCAATTGGAACTCAAGGTAGTTGGCATGGTGATGTTGCTCGTTCCTTGTTTTATATGGCTACTAGATATAATGCTCTAAGTTTAGTAAATGGAAACCCTGCCAATACAACTGTTGGTCAATTGGGTGATTTGGCTTTATTATTAGAATGGAATCATACAGATCCTTCTGATGATTTTGAAATGAATAGAAACAATTATATCGAAACCTGGCAACTTAACAGAAACCCATTTATTGATTATCCTAATCTTGCCGACTATATTTGGGGTATTCATACAGGAGAACCTTGGTTTTCTTCATTATCAACTACAAGTTTTAACGTAGATAGAGTAGAAGTTTATCCAAATCCAGCAAAGGATTATTTTATTGTTACGGGAGTTATTGCCGATAGTTATATTGAAATTTATAATGCAATTGGGTCAGTAGTTATGAAAAATACATTTATTGGCGAAAAGCAAATTCCAATTGATTTACAAAGCGGAATTTATTTTGCCAAGATTATTTCTGGTGGTAAGAGTTTTATTAAGAAAATTGTTGTGGAGTAAATTTTAAACCATTAAGATGTTAATTTTCATTAAGGTAATATTTTTAAAGTTAAATGTTATTATAAAAATCATTCATCATCATCTTTGTTAAAGTTTAAAAAATCATTAAAATCTCTATCATAATCTTCTAGCTTCTCTTTAGAATCATATGGTAAACCATTATCATCTTTAAAATAATCTTCTGGAAAAACTCCTGGCGGATTGAATAATCCCCAAGCATCGGGAATATAATTATTGATGTCAAAAGTTTTTACCCATTCAATAAAAAGCAACCTGAAATCATCAACAGTGTTTCGTACTAGCAAAATATAATCGTTAGCGTGAATGTCTTTTTCAAATCGTAAACTTCCAGCTTGAACAGATAATTCTCTTGCAGCTTTTCTTATAATTGAAGCATTTTCCATTTTTAAATCATACAAATCAATTCCTTCTGCACCAGCAATTTTCGCAGGAA
>JAYTNO010000098.1:0-25765 GCA_043748275.1 Flavobacterium sp.
TAAAAGAGCAAGAAGAAAAAAGATAATGAAGCAAGCCAAAGGTTTCTTTGGTCGTCGTAAAAACGTTTGGACAGTTGCTAAAAACGCGGTTGAGAAAGCTATGTGCTATGCTTACCGTGATAGAAAACAAAATAAGAGAAATTTCCGTGCTTTATGGATTCAACGTATCAACGCTGGAGCTAGATTGGAAGGAATGAGTTATTCTCAATTTATGGGTAAAGTGAAAAAGCATAACATCGAATTGAACCGTAAAGTTCTTGCAGATTTAGCGATGAATCACCCAGATGCTTTCAAAGCAATACTTAACAAAGTAAAATAAACGTTTTATCAACTCAATTTAGAATTACTTACTTATATCAAAAAACCCAATCGAAAGATTGGGTTTTTTATATTATAAAAGATGCTATTATTTAAGAAACATCTACAGTTGTTCTATCTGCAATTTCTTTATAAGTACCGTTTTCTAACTTTTCTCGAATTGCATCAAAGGCTGAAAGTGTCTCTTCAATATCTGATAAACTATGTGATGCAGTAGGAATCATACGTAATAAAATAATTCCTTTTGGAATAACAGGATAAACAACTATTGATAAAAAGATACCGTAGTTTTCTCTCAAATCATTTACCATTATCATCGCTTCCGGAATACTTCCTTCAAGATAAACAGGTGTTACACAAGTATTCGTATCACCAATATTAAATCCGTGTGCTTTTAAACCACTTTGTAATGCATTTACGTTTTCCCAAAGTTTGTCTTTTAACTCTGATGAATTTCTTAGTAATTCTAATCGTTTTAAAGCTCCTAGCGTTTGTATCATAGGTAATGCTTTGGCAAACATTTGAGAACGTAAATTATATTTTAAATAATCAATAATGTCTTTATCTGCTGCAATAAAAGCTCCAATACTTGCCATTGATTTTGCAAAAGTCGAAAAGTAAACATCTATTTGGTCTTGTACACCTTGTTCTTCTCCAGCTCCAGCACCCGTTTTTCCTAATGTCCCAAATCCGTGAGCATCATCTACCAATAATCTGAAGTTGTATTTTTGTTTTAAAGCTACAATTTCTTTCAATTTACCTTGTTGCCCTCGCATTCCAAAAACCCCTTCGGTAATAAAAAGAATTCCACCACCTGTTTCTTCTGCCATTTTGGTAGCACGTTGCAAGTTTTTTTCCATACTTTCCACATCATTGTGGCGGTAAGTAAAACGTTTCCCCATATGCAAACGTACACCATCAATTATACATGCGTGTGCGTCAACATCATATACAATAATATCATTTTTAGTTACTAATGCATCAATGGTAGACATTATTCCTTGGTATCCAAAATTCAATAGATATGCAGATTCTTTCATAACAAAAGCTGCTAATTCTTTTTCTAATTGTTCGTGAGCATCTGTATGTCCAGACATCATTCTTGCTCCCATTGGATAAGCTGCACCGTATTGAATTGCAGCATCAGTATCTGCTTTTCTAACTTCTGGATGATTGGCAAGTCCTAAATAATCATTCAAACTCCAGTTCAAAATGTTTTTTCCGTGAAAAGTCATTCTTGGCCCAAGTTCTCCTTCTAATTTTGGAAAAACAAAATATCCTTCTGCCTGTGAAGCCCATTTTCCTAATGGTCCTTTATTGTTTTGAATTCTTTCGAATAAATCTTTTACCATAATACTATGTGTCTAAAAACTTAAATTTTTTGAAGTTGCAAAATTAAGTAATTCTGATTAATATGAAGTCTAAATTTAAATAATTTTGAAAAGCAAAGTAGTAAAAAAACTTTGTTTTGCTGTTAAAAAAGGAAATGAAAAATGCTTACGTTAAAAATTATAAAATAACTTATTTTAAGTTGTTTTCAAAGTTGACATCAAAAATGTTTGTAAAAGCATTTTTAATCGTGCTATCTGCATTCAGAATAATAGTACGGTGCACTTTTGTAATGGCCCATTTTGATTTTAAATCTTCAAAATTATGAGCTCTATATTCTGGAATTCCCTCAAAGTTATATTTTGATAAGATACCATTCCATTTGTCTTGATCGTTGTCTAAGTTGATTGCAATAAATTGATAATCGGGATGTTTTGATTTTAAATCCATTATTTTTTTATGCACACCTATCAAATGTGAAGTTAGATTTTCTGTCCAAAAGAAAATTACTGTTTTCTTTTTGGCAATACAATTTGAGGAGAACACAACGCCTTTAGTATCTACTAAATTTACGTCAGGTAATAGGTTGCCTTCTTTTAATAATTGAATGGCATTACCAATTTTCAAAATTTCATTCTTCTGACTTTTATCAGTAGAATATTTTTTATAAATGTCTAAAAACTTTTGATTGTTAATCACATTTTGATCTTCAAGCAAATACGTAAAAGCAATGTTATTCAAAATCGTGTTTTTTACTTTTTCGTTTTTGATTAAGGTATCAGCAATATTCAGTTTGTTGATGCTGATTTTTAAGGCCAAATCTAATTCTGAGAAATGATTGTGATAATTGATGGCACCTGTATTATTCAACATATTTGACAGATACATCACATAAGGTGAAAAGCTTGTCAATTCTGAACTATTCAAATCTATATTTTTTCTAAAAGCATAATAATTTTTAGGCAACTGATCACAAATATCAATTCCGCTTCTTATTTTATGAATGTTTGGATACATTTCTTTTTTAGAATAATAATGAAAATCTAATGCTGCTTTGGCAAAATGATCAAAATCATCACTCCATTTTATCTCTTCTTTTTTACGTGTGTAAAATTGAGTTAATTTTTTATAAGTAGAATCGATCGTTTTGTTAAACTTAGGGATATCATAATCAAAAATATCAAAATAAGTATTCTTGTCATTTTCATTTTTTAGATATAAATCCATCAGAAAATTATTTTTCTGATCACCTCTTCCGCAAAAAACAATTGATTCATCAAAGTTTTTAGAATTTATATGAACCATTATACTATCATTTTTATCAAAATAAACATACTGATATTCAGGTTCATTTTTAAAAGTGTATAAACCTGGTGTAAGCGAATCAAATTTGATAAAAAAACGATTGTCTTTGTCTAATTTTATACTGTCAATAACCTCTGCATCCTTAAGAAAAAGCACGTAAGGAGAAGTAGGATTGGTTACTTCACCACCAAAATAAGCTGTAAAATTATCGGCTTTAAACTCTTTATTACAAGATGAAAAAAGGAATGAAATTATCAATGAAAGTGATAAAGAAAAGTATGTTTTAATTTTATACATATAGTAAATACTGGTTAACAAAAATATTCAGTTGTATTGATTATTTCTGTTAATGCATCGTTAAATGTAACAAAGCAATTTAGAATGAAAAATATCTCCTTTGAGAACACTCAAAAATTGAAGAGTTATGCTTACTTTTGCAAAAATTTTTTATACTTAAGAATCTATGTTAACAGTAAATAATTTATCAGTTCAATTTGGCAAAAGAATATTATTTGATGAAGTAAATACCACTTTTACTCACGGAAATATATATGGTGTCATTGGCGCAAATGGAGCTGGAAAATCTACTTTTCTAAAAATTATTGCAGGTGATATTGATCCAACTTCTGGTCATATTCATTTAGAGCCAGGAAAAAGAATGTCTGTCCTCAATCAAAATCACAATATGTTTGATGAGCATACCGTTCTTGAAACTGTGATGATGGGAAACAAAGTTTTGTTTGCTGTAAAAAAGGAAATGGATGAATTGTACCTGGATTATAATGATAAAAATGCAGATAGAATAGGTGAGTTGCAAGTACAGTTTGAAGAAATGAACGGTTGGAATGCCGATTCTGATGCTGCTGCAATGCTTTCTAATTTAGGGATTTCAGAAGAATATCATTATACCTTGATGGGCGATTTAGATGGAAAACTAAAAGTGCGTGTCTTACTTGCACAAGCTCTTTTTGGGAATCCTGATGTGTTGATTATGGATGAGCCAACCAATGATTTGGATTTTGAAACTATTGCTTGGTTAGAAAATTTCTTGGCCAATTATGAAAATACCGTTATTGTTGTTTCGCACGACAGACACTTTCTAGATGCGGTTTGTACCCATATTTCGGATATCGATTATAGTAAAATAAACCATTATTCTGGAAATTATACTTTCTGGTACGAATCAAGTCAGTTAGCAGCCAAACAACGCGCACAACAAAACAAAAAAGCTGAGGAAAAGAAAGCCGAATTAGAAGAATTTATTCGTCGTTTTTCTGCCAATGTAGCCAAGTCAAAACAAGCTACTTCTCGTAAAAAAATGATTTCAAAATTGAATATTTCTGAAATTAAACCTTCTTCACGTCGTTATCCGGCTATTATTTTTGACCAAGAACGTGAAGCTGGAGATCAAATATTAAATGTTCAAAACCTAAGTGCTTCTACAGATGGTGATGTGTTGTTTACCAACGTTGATTTGAATATGGCAAAAGGAGATAAAATTGTATTATTTTCTAAGGATTCTCGAGCTACAACTGCTTTTTATGAAATTTTGAATGGGCATCAAAAACCAGATTCTGGCACTTATGATTGGGGAGTTACTACCAATCAGGCGTATTTGCCAGTTGATAATCATTCGTTTTTTGAAAACGATTATACACTAGTAGATTGGTTGCGTCAATGGGCTAAAACCGAAGAAGAAAGAGAAGAAGTTAATATAAGAGGGTTTCTAGGAAAAATGATTTTTTCTGGCGAAGAAGCACTCAAAACCAGTCGTGTTTTATCTGGAGGAGAAAAAGTGCGATGTATGCTCTCTAGAATGATGATGGAACGTGCCAATGTCTTGATGCTAGACGAACCAACGAATCACTTAGACTTAGAGTCGATAACGGCATTCAATAATTCACTTAAAAACTTTAAAGGATCTGTGATTTTCACTACGCATGATCATGAGTTTGCACAAACTGTGGGCAATAGAGTAGTAGAGCTCACGCCAAAAGGAGTGATTGATCGTTATATGACTTTTGATGATTATCTTGATGATGAAAAAGTACAAGAATTGAGAGTAAAAATGTATTCTTAATCCTAAAGTATTCAAAAGTTTATCAAAGTATCACAAAGTATTTATATATTTGTTCTTTAAACATATAACTAAATTATTTTTATATAAAAAAATAATGAGCAAGAATCACCATATAAATGTCGATTTTAAAAACTCCGAAGCGAAAGTAAAAGCTAATATTGTTTTAATTTCATTCAAAGAAGAAGATAATTTTATTATTTATTCACCGCATCTCGAAGTTACTGGTTATGGTAAAAGTGAGGAAGAAGCGATGCAATCTTTTAATCATTCTTTAGGAATTTTTCTTGATTATACTGTTAAGAAAAAAACATTACACGAAGAACTATTATCATTGGGTTGGGAACTTAAAAAAGGATCTGCAAAAAATCCAAAAAAAGTAAATGCACCATCTTGGAGTGATTTATTAAAAAATAATGCTTCACTCGAAGAATTATTAAACAAGCATAATATTACTACAACTCACAAGGAAGTTGCTATTCCGGTATAAAATGAATACTTATAAGTTAAGCAATATTCCTTTAGAAACTATGATTTGGTTTCTAGAACATCAAGGTTTAAAGCATATTAAGACAGAAGGAGGTCATGCAAAATATACTCGTAACAATTTACGAAGACCTATAACCATTCAAATGCATATTTCTCCAGTTCCAGAATTTATAGTTTCTCAAATTTTAAAACATCTAGGATTTAATAAAAAAACATTTCATCAATATTTGCAAAAGCATTATTGAGTTTTTTTTTTTTTGATATTTACTCCTAAGTGAAAACTTGGGAGTTTTTTGTATAGGATAGGATTGTATACTTGTGCCTTTAGTAATTTTTAACAAGTAACTTTATTTTAATTTCAATGGAAAGATTATTTTAATTACATCTTCTTCACTAATACTTATTATTTGTTTTTCACATCTATCAGTTTCAGTTAGTAAAAATATTTTTTTTTCAGTTTTAACAATAAATTTTCCTTCAATATTTTCTTGATTATTTAGAATTAAATGACAATTTATTTCATAGTTTTTTAATATTTTTTCAGCATCAACTATTCCAATATATTTATAATAAAATATTCCAATTAAATAAATTAGACCTAATAAGATAAAACATAATGTTTTAATTTTAATGTTCTCAACAGCAAGTTTTCTTTTGTGTACAAGGAATTTAAAAATAGAAAATATAATAAAAAAAATTAAAATTATTAGTAAAAAATAATTATACTTGATTATAAGATATAAAGTTGTTAATAATCCACTAATAATAATAAAAATAACAGATACTATATCAATCTCGCCATTATCATTCCAAATTATTTGTAAAAATGTAGTTGAAAATCCTAAAATCACAATAAATAGTAATGGCCAAGTAGTTACTATTATTTTATCAAATGATAAATCAATAAAAGATTGTGAAATGTTTAAAGTTTGGAAGAAATATTTCCAATATATGTAACCTAATATATATATTGCAATACCGACAACTGAAATTATTGTTGCAATATCAAAATATGAATTATTCTCTTTTTTTTCTCCCATTTTTTGTTTTGTTAATAACAGAATTTTAACATATAAATTATTTTACCTTCAATTTAATTTTTTATAAAAGTTAAAAATACCAATTTATCAATTGAAAACAGTTTACTTTAAAACAATATTTAAACAATTTTCACTACTCAATAAAAATCACTATTTTTACCTCCCAAACAACACTTCGCTATGAGTCAAAAAGTATTGCTCACTTCAAAAGAAGTCAATATCATTCTCCATCGTTTGGCTTGTCAGTTAATCGAGAAACATCTTGATTTTTCAGATACGGTTTTAATAGGGATTCAACCTCGTGGTATTTTTCTTGCCGAACGTCTTTGCACTTTACTTAAAGAAGAGTATCATATCCAGAAAGTATCTTTGGGTTATCTTGACATTACTTTTTTTAGAGATGACTTTAGAAGAACCAACAAACCTCTCGAAGCCAACAAAACCCAAATTGATTTTCTTGTTGAAAATAAAAAAGTAATTTTTATAGATGATGTATTGTATACAGGACGTAGTATTCGTTCTGCACTTACTGCCATACAATCTTTTGGGAGACCATCAGAAATTGAATTATTAGTTCTTATAGACAGACGTTTTAGCCGTCATTTGCCGATACAACCTGATTATCGTGGTCGCCAAGTAGATGCTATCAACAACGAGAAAGTAAAAGTATGTTGGCAAGAACAAGATGGCGAAGATGCCGTTTATTTGATTCCAGCAACCAACAACCAACAACCAGAATCGCACTAAAATGACCGAACTATCAGTACACCATTTACTAGGAATAAAATACCTTCAACCCGAAGATATTCAGCTTATATTTGAAACTGCCGATCATTTTAAAGAAGTGATTAACAGACCAATAAAAAAAGTACCTTCGTTGCGTGATATCACAATTGCCAATATCTTTTTTGAAAATAGTACCCGAACTAAGCTCTCTTTTGAGTTGGCTCAAAAACGACTTTCAGCTGATGTGATTAGTTTTTCGGCAGCGCAATCTTCTGTCAAAAAAGGAGAAACCTTGATTGATACGGTCAATAATATACTTTCGATGAAGGTAGATATGGTAGTCATGCGTCACGCCAATCCTGGAGCTGCTTATTTTCTATCACAAAATGTAAAAGCAAGTATTATCAATGCTGGTGATGGAGCACACGAACATCCTACACAAGGTTTGCTCGACAGTTATTCAATTAGAGAAAAACTGGGTGATGTAGCTGGAAAAAAAGTGGTGATTGTGGGTGATATTTTGCACTCTAGAGTGGCATTGTCTAATATTTATGCTTTACAAATGCAAGGTGCAACTGTAAAAGTTTGCGGACCAAAAACACTAATTCCAAGATATATTGAAAGTTTGGGTGTTGTTGTAGAACCTAATTTGAGAAAAGCGCTAGAATGGTGCGATGTTGCCAATATGTTGCGCGTGCAAAACGAACGAATGGATGTAAATTATTTTCCATCAACACGAGAATATGCCCAACAATATGGTGTTGATAAAGCCTTGCTCGATTCACTCAAAAAAGAAATTGTTATTATGCATCCTGGACCTATCAATCGTGGTGTCGAAATTACTAGCGATGTAGCCGATTCGCAACAATCTTTGATCTTAAATCAAGTAGAAAACGGAGTTGCCATTCGAATGGCTGTGATTTATTTATTGGCATCTAAAATTCAATAAATTTATTTATCTAAAAAAAGATTATTCAGCTTTACTAAATAAATTAAAAGTACTAACTTTACTATTCTTTAAATTTGAAAAATCGCTGCTATGAAAGTTGAAAAAAAAGGGCATACAGTATTGATTAAAGATACTCAAGGAGATTTGGTTTCATTTTTAATGAAAGTAACACACGAATATAAATCTTTCGAAAAACATAATATTATTATCGATATTAGTCAACATAAAGATATTACCGTTAAGCAACTAAAAAGTTTTTTACCGTTATCTAAAATTCATAGAAAAGCTAAAAAATCATTTGTAATTGTTGCAGATGATTGTGATTTTAATGCTATTTCAAGTTCATTATTAATAGTTCCTACAACATTAGAAGCTCATGATATGATTGAAATGGAAGAGATTGAACGAGATTTGGGATTTTAGATTTTACCATTTTTTAAAACATAAAACACCTTTTGAAAGTAACAATTCTTGGCTGTTATGCCGCCACACCTAGAACCATTACCAATCCGACATCGCAAGTATTAGAAATTAGAAATAATATGTTTCTAATAGATTGTGCCGAAGGTACTCAAGTTCAATTGCGAAAAAATAAAATCAAGTTTTCAAAGATCAATCATATTTTTATATCTCATCTACACGGAGATCATGTCTATGGTTTGATTGGGTTGGTTTCTACTTTTATGCTGCTCAAACGAGTGAACGATTTGCACATTTATGGACCAAAAGGAATTAAAGAAATCATTACCTTACAATTGCGTTTGTCAAATTCTTGGACTACATATGGTTTGTTTTTTCACGAACTAGAAGCCACAACTTCAGAGATTATTTATGAAGATGAAAAAGTTGTAGTAACAACAATTCCGCTAAAACATAGAATATATACCAACGGATTTTTGTTTCAAGAAAAAGTAGGCGATAGAAAATTAAATCTAGATGCCGTTCAGAATTATGAAATAGAAACGTGTTATTATCAGAAAATTAAAAACGGAAAAGACATTACACTAGAAGATGGAAGGGTTATTGCAAACGAGATGTTAACCTTTGATCCTATTGCTCCCAAAAGTTATGCTTTTTGTTCTGACACCATTTTTGATGAAACAATTGTACCACAAATTACCAATGTAGATGTTTTATATCACGAATCTACTTTTTTGCAAAGCGAAGATGCTCTCGCGACACAAACTATGCATTCTACAGCCAAACAAGCTGCAACTATAGCACAAAAAGCAAATGCAAAACATTTAATTTTAGGACATTATTCTACGAGATATGAAAGTATTGAAAGGTTTAAAGTAGAAGCTCAAACAATTTTTTCAGAAGTCCTTTTAGCAAATGATGGAGTGACATTTGAATTTTAATTAAATTTACAAATCAGAATATAGAATATGAATGATTTAGGCGATTATAGAAAATCCTACGAAAAAAGTGAATTATTAGAAAGCTCGATTCCAGAAGATCCAATCAATTTATTTCACAGATGGTTTTATGAAGTAAAAGATTTTAATGGTGATGAAGAAGTCAATGCAATGACTGTTTCAACAATAGGTCTTGACGGTTTTCCAAAATCTAGAGTAGTTTTATTAAAAAAATATTCTGAAGAAGGATTTATATTCTATACCAATTATGATTCAGAAAAAGGAAAAGCAATACTCAACAATCCAAATATTTGTTTGAGCTTTTTTTGGCATTCCTTAGAACGACAAGTAATCATAAAAGGAATTGCTCAAAAAACATCTTCTATAGATTCTGATAATTATTTTGCATCACGTCCTGATGGAAGTAAATTAGGAGCAATTGTCTCTGATCAAAGTAAGGTGATTCCAGACAGATATTTTCTAGAAAACAAATTGCAAGAACTAGAAAAACAATATAAAGAAGGAAATATACCTCGTCCAGAAAATTGGGGTGGATTTCTTGTAAGTCCTATTGAGGTTGAGTTTTGGCAAGGAAGACCAAATCGTTTGCACGATAGAATCCGGTATAAGCTTCAAGAAGACTATCGTTGGAAAATAGAAAGATTAGCTCCATAAATATTAACTTTATATATTAGAAAAGAAAGACCTTCATATGAGGTCTTTTTTATTTTAATTAAAACTACATTTGAAATTAAATAATTGTAAGAATATTATTTTATTATAATTAAAAAAAGTGTATTTCAACGATTATATTTTGCACTTAAACGGTTATCGCCGTATCATTGTCTCAAGAAAAACAATTTAAAGATTTTGCCCCACAATCTACTTTAAACATTAAAACCTACTATTATGAAAACAAATTTACTTAGAGTATTAGTGCCAATGGCATTTATGTTCACTTTGTTATCTTGTTCATCTAACTCAGATGAAATATCAGCCCCAAAACCAGAATTAATTCAAAATTACACGTATTCTATTAATGAGACAGAATTAGTTGATTTAATCAATGAATATAGAGTAAGTATAGGTTTGAATGCGCTTCAAACCATCAATCATATTTCTGCAAAATCAGAAGAGCACAACGAATATATGATTGTAAATAATGTAGTAAACCACGATTTATTTGCAGAACGTTCAGAAAACATCATCGAAGTTTTAGGTGCGGTAAAAGTAAATGAAAACGTAGCATATAACTTCGTTTCACCAAGTTCAGTTTTAAACGCTTGGTTAAGAAGTCCAGGTCATAAAGCAAATATCGAAGGAAACTTTACTCATTTTGGAGTTTCAATCAGAGAAAATGCTGCTACAGGAAAAAAATATTATACAAATATCTTTATCAAAAAATAATTAGTATTGAGTTTAATATAATTTGTTTTGTTTTGACAAGAAAACCACTCCTAGTAGTGGTTTTTGACTTTTATAAAGGGTTGTAATTCTTTTTTAAAAGCATCATTTTTTTACCAAAACACCGTATACAAAGCAGCCAAAATGGCAACAATAATTAAAGAACCCACCATGAAACTTGGAGACATTTTAAACATTGTTTTATCCACTTCCAAAGCATTGGTTTGAATTCCTTTTCTAGTTTCATACATACTAATACTATACATTCCAATTACACAAATTAAGAAAACAAATCCCATACGATCAATAAACGGAATTTCATAAAGACCATTTGCGTTGGGAACTGCAAATCCTGTTGCATTTAAGAAAGATAAATCAACAAATGCGGGCATAAATTTGAAAATAATCGATAACATAAATCCGCCAATTGTTGCAAATAAAGCCGCATTGGATGTTGTTTTTTTCCAAAAGAAACCTAACAAAAACATCGCAAAAACTCCGGGACTTACAAATCCTGTGTATTCTTGTATGTATTGAAATCCGCCTTTTTTGTCAATACCAAGAAAAGGAGCAACTATAACAGCTATAAGCATTGCAGCAACAATTGTTAGTTTTCCTATTCTAACTAATTTTTTTTCATCGGCTTCAATATTTAACTTTGTTTTATAAATATCTAACGTAAATATTGTAGCTATACTATTGGCTTTTCCTGCCAGAGAAGCCACAATAGCTGCTGTTAATGCTGCAAACGAAAGCCCTTTTAACCCTACTGGTAATAAATTCAACAAAATAGGATATGCTCTATCAGGATTAACACTTCCATCCTGAAGCATCTCTGTTTGAAAATGCCCGTTTTGATACAATACAAATGCCGCAATTCCTGGCAAAACAACAATTATAGGCATTAATAATTTTAGAAATGCTGCAAATAAAATTCCTCCTCGAGCTGTTTTTAAATCGGCACCCAAAGCTCTTTGGGTAATATATTGATTGCAACCCCAATAATTCAAATTGATAATCAACATTCCGCCAATTAAAACAGAAAGTCCAGGCAAATCCATATAGTTAGGATTTGTTTTCTCAAAAATCATATGAAAATGATCACTAGCGTGAGTGGTCATGAGGTTGAATCCATTAAGCACTCCAGTTGTACCAAATTCTGTTGCTACTAAATTTAATGCTAAATAGGTAGTTACCAATCCTCCTAGAATTAAAAAAAAAACCTGAATTACATCTGTATAGCCAATAACTTTCATTCCGCCAAGTGTAATCATTACAGCAAAAAAGGCTAAGAAAATCATACATAATGTAATGTTTAACCCAGAAATACTACTAATTGCTAATGCACCCAAATATAAAATGGAAGTTAGATTTACCAATACATATAGCAACAGCCAAAATACAGCCATTATCATGGCTACATTGCTATTGTAACGTTTATGCAAGTATTGTGGCATTGTAAATATTTTATTCTTCAAATAAACAGGCATAAAGAAAATAGCAACAATTACTAAAGTAGCAGCCGACATCCATTCGTAGGTGGCAATTGCCAATCCCATTTTGAAACCACTACCACTCATACCAATAAATTGTTCGGCACTTATATTACTGGCAATTAGTGAAGCACCAATTGCCCACCAAGTCAATGAACCTTCAGCTAGAAAATAATCTTTACTACTAGTTTGTTCTTTCTTTTTTCTTCTGTAAATCCAATATCCATATCCAACAATAATGATGAAATACAGAAAAAAAACAATATAGTCTTTGGTTGCTAATGTTTGCATATTAGTTTGTTTTAGTTTTATAATGTTGGTTTGGTAATTCTCTTAAAATTTTTGCACTTTGTTCTGGCGAAATATCTCTTTGTGGTTCGCCAAGCATTTCGTAGCCTACCATAAATTTTTTTACAGTTGCACTGCGTAATAATGGTGGGTAAAAATGCATATGAAAATGCCATTCTGGATGCGCAATTCTATCGGTTGGAGCTTGATGAATTCCAGAAGAATAGGGAAAAGAAGTTTCAAAAAGATTGTCATATTTTACAGTAATTCCTTTTATAATTTCTGCAAAAGCAACTGTTTCTTCTTTGGTCATTGCAATAATATTACCAAAATGTCTTTTACTTACAATCAACGTTTCATAGGGCCAAATTGCCCAAAAAGGGACAAGGACTACAAAATGCTCATTCTCTATAACGATGCGTTCGTTGAGTGCTAATTCTTTTTTTATATAATCTTGTAATAAACTGCTTTTATTTTTTTCATAATAACCACGAAGATTTTTCTGAGTTTTCTCAACCTGAGTTGGTAATGATGATTGTGCCCAAATTTGTCCGTGTGGATGCGGATTACTACAACCCATTGCACTTCCTTTATTTTCAAAAATTTGTACATAATTGATATAATCATAACTACCCAAAGCGATATATTGTTCTTTCCAAACTTGAACTACTTTTTCTATAGCCGAAATTTCCATTTCAGGCAAAGTCAAATTATGTTTTGAAGAAAAACAAACTACTTTATTAATTCCTCTTTCTGGTTTTTGTTGAAACAGAAAATTAGAGGTGTTGTCAAAAGTAACTTCTTCTTTCAATAGAGCAGAAAAATCATTTTCAAAAACGTAACAATCAGTATAATTGTCATTTTGTATTCCGTTTGAACGAACATTTCCCGAACATAAATAGCAATTGGCATCGTGTTCGGGACGAATATCTTCATTTATTTTTTCGTTTTGACCTTGCCATGGTCGTTTTGAACGATGTGGTGAAACCAAAATCCATTCGTCTAACAATGGATTATAGCGCCGATGCGGATGCTCGTTATTATTGAATTTTTGCATAATTTAGTTTTTGTAAAGTGTGGTTCCTTTTGAAATTTTCACTTTATGGGCTGTTAATTCTATATTAAAAGTGGTTTTGTATTGTTCGGCTATTTTCGTGATTAATGCATCTTCAGAACCTTTTTCTACTAAATTTATAGAACAACCTCCAAATCCTCCGCCCATCATTCTAGCACCTAAAACGGTCTTTTCGTTCGCAACAGCATTTACCAAAAAGTCAATTTCGTCACAGCTTACTTCATAATCTTTTGATAAACCTAGATGAGTTTCGGTCATTAAACGGCCTAATTTTTCAAAATCATCATTTGCAATGGCATCAACTGCATCTTGAACGCGTTGAATTTCTTTTATAACAAAAACACAACGTTTAAAAATGGTGTCACCTAATGGATCTATCAATTGCAAAACCATTTCTTCCGTACAATTTCTAAAAGTTTTTACTTCAGGAAAATGTTGTTTAATAATTGATAACCCTTTTTCTACTTCTTGTCGTCTAACATTATAACCAGATGTTAAATGGGTGTGTTTTACATTACTATCTAATAAAAGTAACGAATAATTCTTAAAGTTGGCTTTGTGATATTCGTATTCTAAGGTGTTACAATCGAGTTTGATAACTTTGTTTTTCTTTCCAAAAACAGAGGCAAATTGATCCATTATGCCGCAGTTGACACCCACAAAAGTATGTTCTGATTTTTGACCTATTAAAGCTATTTCTTCTTTGGTTAAACCTAAATCATATATTGTATTCATAGCATAGCCAATGCCACATTCTAAAGCTGCCGAAGATGAAAGTCCTGCACCCATTGGTATGGTACTACTAAAAACAATGGTAAGCCCTAGTTTGTCAAAACTAAATTCTCTTATTTGATGTATAACGCCTAAAATATAATTGACCCACATTTTATCAATGGGTTTTAAATCCTCTTTCAAATCAAAACTATAAGTTTCATTCAAATCTTTAGCAACTAAAATACATTCTGAAGTAGTGTTTTTTGAAATAGCAAAACAAATGTATTTATTGATAGCTGCTGGCAAAACAAAACCGTCATTGTAGTCTACGTGTTCTCCAATAATGTTGATTCTTCCAGGTGATAGAAAAATAAATTCTGGTTTTTTTTGAAATAACTGCTCAAAATGTGCTGTTACGTTATGGATTAATTTTTTCTTCATTTTTGATGAAACTATTTTATTTTAAATTTAGTTGAATGGAACCAGATTGCAAACCGTTTGCTTTTGCTTCAAATGTTGCTGTACCAATTGTTTTTCCTACTTGAATAATAACCTGACATTTCCCGTTGAATGCACTTCGTTGCCAAGCACCATCAATACATTGATCTGGATCGTGTGAACTTGGATCGCCATTGCCAACGCCTATTATTTTGGCATTTCCTGAAAGATAAAATTTCAGTATATTGTTTGCATCTGGTACTTCTCTTCCTTTGTCATCAACAAAAGAAACATTTACAACTGTAGCATCTTTTCCATCTGCTTGTAGGATGGTTTTATCTGGCGATAGTATTATTTTTGAAGCTTGACCTGTTGTTTCTACTTTTGTAGTAATTTTTCTTCCATTTTTATAAGCAATCGCTTCTAAAATTCCTGGTTCATACACAACACTCCATTGCAAATGACTGTTTCTTGGCATTATTTTTTTACCTAAACTTTTTCCGTTTAAAAATAATTCTACATCATCTGCATTGGTATTTACCCATACATCTATTGGTTTTCCAATTTTTTCAGGCCAATTCCAATGTGGAGAAATGTGTAATACATCCTTATTTGTCCACCAACTTTGATAGTAATAGTAAATGTTTTTAGGAAATCCACAAACATCCATTACACCAAAATGGGAACTTATATTAGGCCATTTATAAGGTGTTGGTTCACCACGATAATCAAAACCAGTCCAAATAAATCCACCCAACCAATAATTATTTTCGGCTGCTAATTTCCACCAATCTTCAGCTTTACTTGCCCACCAAGGTGCAAAAATATCTTGGTCTGGTACGTAGGCTCTAATACTATCTTTTTCGTAAATTCCTCTAGTGGTAACTGTACTTCCCATTTCGGTTCCGAGTAACGGTTGATTTGGATGATCACGATGATAATCAGCAACTGCAAATTGTCTATAATTAAATCCACGTATAGGAATTACTTCATTGACACCTTTATTATCATTTCCCATATCTGCAGCATAGGTGCTTGTTCTTGATGGATCTAATTCTTTTTGGATGGACAAAAGGGTTTGTGCTATTTTTTTTCCATAATCATTTCCTTGAATGTTTTGCTCTTCATTGCCTATTGACCATAAAAAAACCGAAGGATGATTTCTATCTCTAGTTATCAATCTTTTGAATTCATTGGTATATTCTGAACTACTATTGAGTAACCGTTGCTCGTCTAAAACTAGCATTCCCAAACTATCACAAGCTTGAAGCAATTCTGGAGTAGGTGCATTGTGACTAGTTCTATAGGCATTTGAGCCCATTTCTTTTAATAGTTTTATACGATAATATTGCATATAATCGGGTAAGGCACTTCCAATTCCTGCGTGGTCTTGATGGTTGTTGGTTCCTTGAATTTTAAGATGTTTTCCATTTAAAAAGAAACCTTCTTGAGCATCAAATTTTATGGTTCTGATACCAAAAGTAGTTTTGTTTTGATCTACAATCTTGCCGTTTACTTTAACAACAGCTATTGCTCTGTATAAATACGGATCTTCTAATGACCATAAATGAGCATTTTTGACAGCTATTTTTTGTTTAATAGTTGATTTTTCATTCCCTTTAAGTGAAAGTTTCTGTTCGCCCGTTTTTGCAATAATTTTTCCGTTTCGATCTGTAATATAAGAGTAAACTATACTTTGTGTTGGATTTAAATTTTTATTTTCAATAGTAGTTTCAATGGTAACAGCAGCATTTTTTCCTTTCAAGTCTGTATAAACATACAAGCCATCTTCAGGAATGTGTAAATGGTTATGTATATTCAACCAAACATGTCTATAAATACCCGCGCCTTCATAAAACCAACCTTCATATTGGGTAGCATCTACGCGAACAACGATTACATTTTCTGAATCAAAATTCATATAATCAGTAATGTCATAAGAATTTCCAACATACCCACTAAAATTAGTGCCCACATAAAAACCATTTACCCAAATTGCGGCATTTCTGTATATTCCATCAAATTGAATTTCGAATCGCTTATCACTATCAGCTTTATTTGCCTTAAAATGTTTGCGATACCAACCAATACTCGTTTCTGGATACATACCACCAACGGGTTTATAACCGTGAGATTCTACATCAAAACTTGGGGAATTTTCAAATGGCAAATCAACAACCCAATCGTGCGGAATATTGATATTTGACCAAGTAGTATCAATAAATTTCGGATTTACAATAGTAGTAGCAAATACATTTGATTTATGAAATAATGAAATTTTACTATAATCAAAATCTTTTTCAGGATTGGCTGCATTCCCAAAATGGAACTTCCAACCTTCGTCTAGATTTATTTTTTCTTGAGCAACCGTACTAAATGAAATAAGGAAAAAACAATAAATTAATACGGTCAATTTCCCGAGGATTTGAAATGATTTTGTATTCATATTTTTTTAATTTTCTTTGAATGCATCTAAAGCAAGTGAAGGTTTGCCATCATTTTGCCAAGCACTTAAACTATAACTACTCCAGCTTTTTGCTCCTTCTGGTTCCCAATAAATTACCCCTAAACCTTTGTTCTTTGGGACATTTTTTACTGCTTTAATTGTTGCAGTTAATAATTCTTTGGTGTTTTGCACTTTGTCATCTTCACCACCAACTTCTACTACCATAACTTCTTTTCCGTAACGATTAACCATATCATTTAAATTGAATTGTAAATCGTTTATGGTTTCACTATAATCTTTTTTAATCCAATATGGGTAATATGATAATCCGATAACATCATATCGTACTTTTTGAGTCGTAGCATTATCAAAAAAAGTTCTGAACTTTGCGTTATTATTGCCTTCATCAAGATGAACAATAACTTTAATTTTGGTATTTACCGCTTTTACGGCATCGTACCCTTTATTTAATAATTGACCAAGTTGATTCCAATTATTGGTGTTTCCATCAGGCCAAAGCATTCCACCCGGAATTTCGTTTCCTATTTGTACCCATTCTGGAGTTACGTCAGCATTTTTTAAGGCAGAAATCACCTCAAAAGTATGGTCATATACATCGCTTAATAATTCTGGGAAAGTATGGTTTTCCCACGCTTTTGGTTTGTATTGTTTAGCTGGATCAGCCCAAGAATCAGAATAATGAAAGTCTATCATCATGCGCATTCCCATTTTTTGAGCTCGTAAAGCCATAGCAACAGTTTCTTCTTTGCTACAATGTCCGCTTGCCTTATCATCGTTTGGATGCACAAAAATACGAAGCCGAATGGTATTTATTCCTCTATCTTTGAGTAATTTAAGGCAATCCGTTTTTTTTCCGTTGGTATCATAAAATGAATACCCAGTTGCTTCCATTTGTGGCAACCAACCAACATCTGCACCTTTTGAAAAAGTATTTTTTGAAGTTTGACAAGAAATAATAAAGAACGAAATGACTAATAATGTAACTGTTTTTTTCATATTTAATTTTTACTAAATGCCTCTATTGCTGGAAGAGAATTAATATCAAAATCCCATAAAGCTTGATTTTCAAAACTAGAACCATTACTTGATTGAGTTCCGCGAAAAGCAACCCATTCTGTGCCCCAATAACAAAAACCTATGCCATTTGTAGTTTGTTTTAATAATGATTTTATAGCAAGTAAATAGTTTTTTTGCCCATCATTTGATGCAGGATATAAGGGTATTAATTGGTTGTCTAAACCCACAATATTATTGGTCCAATCGTTCCAATTTAGTGTAAAAGGGTAAGCGGTTTCTGCTATTACCACTTTTTTATTATGTGTTTGACTTAAAGTATTGATTGTGTTTTGTAATACATTTAAATCTTTTCCGTGCCAGACAGGATAATAGGACAACCCAATATAATCATAATCTATACTATGAACTTTTCCGAAAAACCATTCAGAATCAGCAATTCCAGCAAAATGCAACATTATTTTTGTTGTTGGAGATTGACTTCTAATAGTAGCACTAGCTGCATGAACCAATTGTAAATATTGTGCTTCATTGCTTGTCAATTTGCCTTCTGGCCATAAAAAACCGTTATTGGTTTCATTTCCAATTTGATAAATGTCGGGATGAATTTCGTTTATTACCGTAGATGTATAAGTTGAAACTGAAGATTTTAAATCTGTAAAATTTAGATTTGCCCATTCCGAAGGCTTATTTTGAAGTGCTGGATCAGCCCAAGAATCAGAATAATGAACAGAAAGCCAAACTTTAAAACCTGCATTTTTTGCTCTTGCAGCTAATGTTTTTACTTCGGGAAGACTACAATGAGAATCGGCTGGATTTTTCCATAAACGAATTCTTATCGTGTTGCAACCTGCGTTTTTTAAAGTAATTAAGGGATCTTCTGCAACTCCATTATGTTTATAGATGGTACCTTCACTTTCAATTAATGGCAAATACGAAACATCTGCGGCTCTGATAAACTCTTCAACTATGGGAGTTGGAGTAGGTGTAGGAGTTGGATTGTCATTTGATGAGCAAGAAATCAAATGAAAAGTCAAAATCAATAAGACAATTATTTTTATATTTTTCATAATTATAAAATTTCGAATTTAAAAACGGTTTTATGATGATAGGTTTCTCCTTTTTTTAAAATTGCATTCGGAAAATGAGAATGATTTGGTGCATCAGGAAAATTCTGAGCTTCAAAGCAAATGCCGCTTAAGGTATGATAATTAGCTTTTTCTTTTCCTACTATTTGATTAAAACAATTACCGCCAACATAAATATGAATAGCAGGTTGATTGGTATAAACCGACATTTTGAGCTTGTTTTTTTGACTAAAAAGGCTTGCTCCAATTTCGTTTTCATGATTCAAAACAAATGTAGTATCAATTTTGGTTGGGCATTCTTTTGGGATTGTAAAATCAAAAGCACTTTCCTTAACATTTGTAAATTCTCCTGTTGGAACATTCTCTATAGTAGTTTCTAAAAACTGTGATGAATTTACAAATAATTCTTGATTTGTAATGTCCTTTTCATGACCGTCTAAATTAAAATAACTATGTTGTGTTAGATTTACTATAGTATCTTCAGTTGTATGAGCAACAAAGGCTACAACAACTTCATTTTCATCAGTTAACGTATAAGTAACATCGATACTTAAATCTCCAGGATACTGGTCATCCGTTGATTTGCTTAAATAAGAAAAAGTTAATGCTTGGTTATTATGGGAATCTTCATTTTTCAATTTCCAAAAAACTTTGCTTAACCCTTTTGAACCTCCATGAAGATGATGGTCACCTAGGTTTTTTTCTAATTGAAATGGTTTATTTTCAATAGAAAAGTGACCTTCTTTAATTCTTCCTGCAAATCGTCCTACTACGGTACCAAGATAGGGTGAACTTGGCAAATGAAATGAATTGATATAATCTTCAATAGTTTCAAATCCTAAAACAACATCTGTTTTTTTACCATTTGAGGTTGGAATTTTTAAAGAAGAAATAGTTGCTCCATAATTGAGTATAGACAATTCAACTCCGTTTTTATTGGTTAAAGTATAACAAAATACTTCTTCACCAGTAGGAAGGAAGCCAAAAGATTTAATATTACAAGTGGTGTTTTTTTGTGAATTATGATTTTTTTGCATTCTTTTTTTATCAATAGGTTACCAAAAGTAAAAATTAATGTTAGGTTTGCATACTAGTACCTACCAGTTTATTAATAAATACTACCAGTTTTTAATTTTGAAATTAATTTATATAGATAATCAATCTGGAATTCCAAAATATAAACAAATAATTTTGTCTGTAGAAATTGCTATTGCAGAAAATAGACTAAAAAAAGGCGATAAACTTCCTTCGGTAAATAAAGTGAGTCTGGAGTTTTCTATTTCTAGAGATACTGTTTTGATGGCGTTTGACGAACTCAAAAAAAGAGGAATTATTTATGCCATTTTAGGTAAAGGCTATTATGTAAAAAGTGTAGAATTTAGTTTTGAACAGCGCATTTTTTTATTGTTTGACGAATTGAATATTTTTAAAGAAGACATCTACAATTCATTTTTGGAAACAATGAGTAATACGGCTCAAATTGATATTTTTTTTCATCATTTTAATATTGAAATGTTTCAAAAGCTAATAAATGAAAGCAACGGAAATTATACAAAATACATTATTATGCCAACCAATTTAGTAGGTGCAGCAAATAGTATCAAAACACTTCCAAAAAATGATGTGTATATTTTAGACCAAACCAATTTAGATTTAATAGATTATCCTTCAGTGCATCAAAATTTTATAAAAGATATTTATGATGCATTACAAAAAGGCAAATCTTTGTTGGATAACTATGAAAAATTAATATTGATTTTTCCTGGATTTCGTGAACCTTTGGGAATGAAATTAGGTTTCGAAAAATTTTGTAAGGAGTATTCTTTTTCGAGTGAAATTATTACCGAATTTAAAAATAGAGCTATTCAAAAATCGGAAGTCTATATTATTCCTGATGATAGAGATTTGGTGAAAGTAATTGAAAAATCAAAACTCCAAAACCTAAAATTAGGAAGCGATTTCGGAATAATATCCTACAATGAAACTCCTTTGAAAAAAGTTGTCGAAAATGGAATTACCACAATTTCGACCGATTTTAAAATGATGGGGAAACTTCTTGCTGAAATGATATTAAAAGCAAAAAAAGAACAAATAGAAAACAGTAATCATTTGATTATTAGAAATTCACTCTAAAATAACTACTAGAATACTTGCAACCAAAAAACTAATTACGAATGGTTGATGTTACTTTTCTCTAAAATTATTTTAATAATAGCTTCTCTTGAAAGCACACCAGATTGTCTCCATAATTGTTTCCCGTTTTGAAATAGTATCATTGTAGGAACGCCACGAATTTGATATTGTGCAGCAAGATTTTGATTTTTATCAACATCTATTTTTATGATGCTAATACTATCGGCCAAACTTACTTTTACGTGTTCTAGTATTGGTGCCAATGTTTGGCAAGGTCCACACCAAGTTCCAAAAAAGTCAACTAAGACTGGTTTTTCAGAATTTATTATTTTTTGAAAGGAATCATTCATAATTTATTTTTTAAAAAATTAATAAATATGTATATAGTGAAAACTTACGAAGCTATTTGAGTTTCTATATAAAAGATGTGGTATCAAAACAAAAACAATTAGCTGCTTTGCGATACAATCTTAATGTTTTGATACTTTAATTGTTTTCATTTTTTTTATTTGTATGGATACCAAAAGGTAAATAAAGTGGACAAAAACTTATAAAACTAGTTAATGCAAATACTATAGCCAAAGCACTTAATATAATTGCAAATGTTCCATTGATACTATTCATAAAATATAGAACTGCTATAAAAATGCTAAAACAATTCGAATCATTTTATCTGTTGAACCCATTTTTTTTTTCATAATCAAATATTTTTATGTAATTCATTAAAGTTAGTGAATTTAATAAAACAATCAAATTTATATGCAATTACATCTAGTTATAGTAATTTGAAGGTTTTAGAAAAATAGGAACAAATGTGTTCTATATTGCCATTGATGACAATAGGAACATAGTAAAGTATAGTAGAATAAAAATGCTACAACGCTAAACAATTTCGTAATTTTACACCCTATAAAGTAACTAACACCTACTATGACCCCAACCTTTTCTGATAGCAAACAAATAAGAACCGTAGCCACTTTTTCGGAATTGATCACTACCGATTTTAAAGGAGCAACGAATGCCTTATGCTGGTACCGAAATTTGGAAGGCGATTTTGCAGCACTTGTAGCGCAACTGCAATTGAAAGAAAATAGCACCGAAGTTACTCCCCAAGACCTGTTGGCACTCCAACTTTCCGAACAAGGGAATAACGCTAGGCAAATCATCTTAAATGATGTACAAGTATTAACCGATTTTGGAGCGGCACCCGTGCTTAACTTGATTAAATGTTACGAACGCGATACCGATTTTGATTTCATTGCAACCGATGTGTATTCCTTTCATGTAGACCGTTCGCCCATAGCCACCGATACTTTTTTATGTACCTATCACGGTGCGGCAAGTGATCTTATTGCCAATGACCAAGCCGTTCAAAAAGTGCAGATTCCCGAAATTCGAGCACAATTGAAAGCGCTCCACAACGGTCCAGCAGTCGAGTTTGAAGACTTTTTAAAAGAACATTATTTCGATTTGCATTATCAGGCACAACCCAATGCAACGCCTACTAATTTAGGAGTAGGACATCTGTGGCGTTTGGCGGTAGACCATCCCACCCAACAGGTGTTGCCTTGTATTCACAGAGCACCCATAGAAAAGGAGGGGGAATATCGGTTGTTGTTGATTTGTTAAATAACCTAAATAACCCTATTTTTATACCATCATTTAAGGCAGTATGTAAAGAAGCATTAAATTTAAAAACCTCTTTTAAATTCTACTGTTTTATAGCCTATTTTAGAAAATGGCATCAAACTATTTGCGATAATAAAGAGGCTACCTTGCGTAAACAGTACAAGGAATATACTAATGTAAGTGAAAAAAAGAGCAGCACCACTTTTAAAAGTTTGTCTTGTCAAGGATTGTTTTTGGAGCTGGGTATTTAGGGCTATTTTAGGAATAGCAATATTGTTCTGGAGTTAGGATGACCACCTAATATACGATATAAGATTCAACCACTTCTAGGATAGTGTCATGTATTGTGAGAATTCATGAATGGTGACCACTTGGTGTTCCTCTTTTTTATATGCTTCTTTTATCGATTTAATCATATCACGAGCTTTTCTTTGGGAACAGCCAATGATATTCATAACATCTTTGGTTTTGATACAAACTCTATTAGGTATTTTGTTTGTTTTTTGGTTTGTTGTTTCGTTTGTTGACATTAGTAGGATTCTTAATTTTATACTTTTTGTGCTTGTTTGGATTCATAAGTATCATAGTTTTAATTTAAGTTATCCAAAATTAAACAATCTTATTATTAGATAGTTAAATTTTTATTAACAAAAGTTTGACAAGACAAACCTTATAAAAACCAAAAAGCACCAATTTTACTTTTTTCTTACAATATTTATTTAATTGAAACAATTTTTGTTATTAACAAAATAATCATTTTTCAACATTTTCATTTTCTTTAAAAAATACATCATTATTCTTTTTTTGGGCTACTTGCCATACCTTTCTACTATTACTAACGTAAAAAAGTAAGTTTGTCATATTTTTATGTTTTTTTTGCACTCGACTACACTCCAATGCACTCCACATACACTCCACCAACACTATCCATGCCTTTGCCATGCCTTTGCTATGCTTATGCTGTACCTGAACCCTTCGTTTTGAACTCTTTCTTTTTCTTTTGTACAACGTTATAAGGGAGTTTTTTTATCATCGGTTGTTACGCCCTATGTAAACTCCTCAACCTACACTCTGTTTTATTATGCTGTTTTTACTTGGTTCCTTACTAAGGAATACAAGGAACTAAAACGGCAAAAAGAGACCAAAAGTGACCAAAACGGCAAAAAGAGACTTGCTGTACCTTAATGGATTTTTATGGAAAAAAGCGACTCCAACGAACAGAAAACGGCTTTTCTATGCTAAAGCAATCCTTTTGTGTTTAAAGGTGGCGAATGAGGCAAAATTGACCCGGACTCTTTTAGAACCGCTGTTTCTTTGGGCTATGTTTAATTATAAAACCATATATTATGGCGAAGCAAAATGGAATCCTAAGGATTCAAGGTACGTTAGAAAATCTAACGTTTTACAAAAGTGCCGATGGCCTTTTGGTGCGCACCCGCGGCGGTGTTAGCAAAGAGCGAATTGCGAGTGACCCAGCGTTTGCTCGAACCCGAGAAAATGGTGCCGAGTTTGCGCACAGTGCTCAAGCGGGGAAAATGCTACGGCATGCCATGAGTAAAATGGTATTTAAAGCGAAAGACCGTCATGTGTCGAGTAGGCTTTTGAAAGTGATGTCGGAGTTGAAGAACTTAGACAGTGCCAATGTGAGAGGGCAGCGGAATGTGAGCAAAGGGCTTTCTGCTCCTAATGCTACCTTGTTGTTGAAGGGTTTTGATTTCAACAGCCGTTCGCCAATGCAAACGGTATTGAGTGCCACACCCGAATTGGATTTGGCTACGGGAACAGTAACCCTTACGGATCTTATCCCTATTGAAGAACTGCGCGCAGCAGAAGGTGCCACGCATTTTAGTATGCAGAGTGCTTTTTTGATTCTCGATTTTAGCACTGGGATTGCTGAGGTGCAGTACAGCCCTTTAGTAACCCATCCTATTGCGCCTACTGCGGTTACGGTGACGCTTACTCCTGCAGCTGTACCAGCAGGTAGTGGTACCCAAATGTACTTTTTGTTGGTTGAATTTTTTCAAGAAGTGAATGGGGTGCTCTACCATCTTAACAATGGCGGCTCTAATGCCTTGAGTATTTTAGAGGTAGTGTAGTGGCTTTTGTTTGTAAAAGAAAACCCCGACTTGTTCGGGGTTTTTTGTTTTTGGGGCAGTAAATGATTACAAATTACTCTATTAAATATCATTTTTAAAAAATACGAGAAACCAAAATATTTTAAACTAAATTTAAATAGTGAGTAGACAGTCGTCTATTGTACAATTGTCTACTAAACACGAATTTGGTGCAATGAAAGATATTAGAGTGAAATTTGGTGCAAAGGTTAAAGATTTGAGAATATCCAAAGGATATTCGCAAGAGAAATTAGCTGAACTTTCCGATTTAGACCGCACCTATATTCCTGGTATTGAAAGTGGTAAAAGAAACGTTT
>JAYTNO010000099.1:0-4549 GCA_043748275.1 Flavobacterium sp.
AGGTTTAAGTTGCAATACTTCACGTGAAGGAATAGGGTATGGAGAATCTACATCTAATCTAAAATCAGACATAATAAAGATTTGATCCCACAATTTATGCTGAAAATCTGGCACATCTCGCAAATGAGGATTTAAACTTCCCATTACTTGAATAATATATTTGGCCACTTTATTTCGTTCTTCTCGATCTTGAATTACGGTAGCTTGATCTATCAATTTTTGCAAATGACGACCATATTCTGGAATTATTAGATGCTGTCTTTCAGAATTATATTCTAAATTAAACACAACATCATTAGCGTTTTCTTTTATATATTTTTCAGTCATATTTATAGCGAAACAATACCTTTTATAGTAGAAACTTCTTGGTATTTATCAATTATTTCTTGAGCATCTTTTACGGTTACATCAACAGAAATACTTGTGAATTTTCCTGTTTTTGATTTGGTTGTTTTGATTACTGCTCCCATACAATCAAATGCATTTTCTACTTGCAACACATTATCATCTACCGTTGGAACTATAAATTTAAACAAATATTCTGCAGGCCAAGTATTACTCATATCGAGCTCTACTTTCAGTCTTTCGTAAAATGCTGCAACTTCTTTTTCTTTATCTTCTTCCATTCTAAAATTAAAATAAAAGCAAATATAGAGTTTTGATTTGGTATATATTGAATAAGAATTTAGGAATTTTTGATAATTATTGTTTTTTTAACTCCTTTGATTTTTCTTAAAACCAATTTGTTTAAGTATTTTTGCTCCTTATTTTCTTAAAAAGTGCAAAAAGCTATTGTAGTTATTATAGGTGGTCCAGGAACTGGCAAAACAACAATCATAGATCGATTGCTTGAAAAAGGGTATTGTTGTTATCCAGAAATATCACGCGAAGTAACTCTTGAAGCCAAAAAACAAGGTATTGAACAATTATTTCTTGAAAACCCCTTACTTTTTAGCGAATTACTTCTTGAAGGCAGAAAAAAGCAATATCAAAATGCTCAAAACGAACCCCATAAAATCGTATTTTTAGATAGAGGTATTCCAGATGTTCTAGCCTATATGCACTATATTGGAGATAGTTATCCATCTCATTTTGATCACGCTTGCAAAGAAAATATATATTCCAAAATATTTATTCTTCCTCCTTGGGAAGAAATTTACGAAAGCGATGAGGCTCGTTATGAAAATTATGAACAAGCCAAATTAATCTACAATCATCTTACCGAAACCTATCAAAATTATGGTTATTCTTTAATTGAAGTACCAAAAGATAGTGTTGATAATAGAATTGTTTTTATATTAGAGGAACTTTCTAGAAGTTAGCCTTTTAATAAGCATCTTTTTTAATGTCATTATCATAATAATCTAAATGCCAAAAGCCTTAGAAATTCTTCAAAAGTACTGGAAAAATGATACTTTTAGATGGCCACAAAACGAAATTATCGATTTGGTTTTGAATGGTAATGATACTTTTGCATTGATGCCTACTGGTGGCGGAAAATCAATTTGTTTTCAAGTACCAGCTATGATGCAAGAAGGTATTTGTTTGGTAATATCTCCTTTAGTAGCCTTAATGAAAGATCAAGTTGCCAATTTGCAACAACGAGATATTAAAGCTATTGCATTGACTGGTGGTATATCGTCAGACGAAATGATTGAATTACTTGATAATTGCCAATTTGGAAATTACAAATTCTTATATCTTTCGCCAGAACGTTTACAAAGTGATTGGATATTAGATAGAATAAAAAACTTACCAATAAATTTAATTGCTATAGATGAAGCACATTGTGTATCGCAATGGGGACACGATTTTCGTCCAGCTTATTTGAAGATTTCTAAATTAAAACCACATTTTCCTAAAGTTCCTTTTTTGGCATTAACAGCTTCTGCAACAAGTCACGTTCAAGATGATCTGATAATGCAACTTGGTTTAGAGAAACCTCAAATATTTAAAAAATCATTTTCAAGAGATAACTTGTCTTTTATGGTTTTTGATGTAGAAGATAAATTATTTTATATCAATCAAATATTAAGAAAAAATCCAGAATCTTCTATTATATATGTAAGAAACAGAAAAGCGTGTATAGATGTTTCTAGTCAATTACAAGCATTAGGTTTTAGCACTACGTATTATCACGGTGGACTTTCTCCTAAAGAAAAAGATAAAAATATGCAATTGTGGATTCAGGAAAAATCACAAGTTATAGTTGCAACCAATGCCTTTGGGATGGGAATTGATAAAGCCAATGTTAAAACAGTCATTCATATTCAAC
The DNA here is from genome assembly GCA_043748275.1 of Flavobacterium sp. GTDB lineage: Bacteria > Bacteroidota > Bacteroidia > Flavobacteriales > Flavobacteriaceae > Flavobacterium. The sequence goes on from JAYTNO010000099.1 coordinate 2,276, forward strand.
TCCCTGAAAATCTAGAAAGTTATTATCAAGAAGCTGGTAGAGCAGGAAGAAATGGGGAAAAGGCTTATGCAGTCCTATTGACAAGTCCTTCTGACATTTTGCAATCTCAAAATCAATTTTTGACTATTTTACCTGATAAAAATTTTTTGAATTTGATGTATGTCAAACTTTGTAATTATTTTCAAATAGCTTATGGAGAAGGTATTAATGAGATTTTTACGTTTAATCTAAATCAATTTTGTGCCAAATATGGGTTTCCAACATTAAAAACCTATAATGCAATTCAATTTTTAGACCGTCAAGGAATAATAACATTATCTCAAGAATTTTCTGAAAAAATCACTTTACAATTTTTGATTTCGTCAAAAGAAGTTATACGATATATGAGTTTAAATTCTAATGACGAAGAAATTATTTTAGCAATCCTAAGAACATATCCTGGAATTTATGAAATGCCAACTGTTTTTAATTCGCATCTCATTGCCAAAAAATCTAATCACTCTGAAGCAGAAGTGAATCTAGTTTTAAAAAAATTAAACGAAAAAGAAATTATTGCCTATCATTCAAAAAACAATGATTCAAGTTTGATTTTCAATGAAGTTCGCGAAGATGAAAGAACAATCAATCGCGTTTCTAAATATTTGGAACATCAAAATAATCTGAAAATTTCACAACTCAAGTCGGTTATTGATTATGTGAAAAACAAAAATGAATGTAAAAACATATTAATACTGTCCCATTTTGGCGAAACAAAAAAAGAAAAATGTGGTATTTGTTCCTATTGTTTTTCACAAAAAGCTTCAGTTTCAGACTCAATTCTTGTTGCTGATAAAATTTTAAATTTATTACAAACTGAAAATTTAGATTCTAGGGAGATTCAAAAACTAACAAAGTTTTCAACAGATGATGTCCTTTCTGCAATTCAATTATTATTAGACAATGATAAAATTAAAATTCAACCTAACAACAGATATACTTTAAAAAAATAATGGAAAAATTAAGAATCGTATTTATGGGTACGCCCGAATTTGCAGTTGGAATTCTAGATACCATAATCAAAAATAATTTTCAGGTAGTTGGCGTAATTACAGCCGCAGACAAACCTGCAGGTCGTGGCCAAAAAATAAAATATTCAGCAGTAAAAGAATATGCACTTGAAAACAATTTAAAACTGCTTCAGCCTACAAATTTAAAAGATGAAAATTTTCTAGAAGAGTTGCAATCATTAAATGCCAATTTGCAAGTTGTTGTTGCGTTTAGAATGTTACCAAAAGTTGTTTGGGAAATGCCAAAATATGGAACTTTTAATCTTCATGCTTCTCTCCTACCTAATTATCGTGGTGCAGCACCTATAAATTGGGCAATAATCAATGGCGAAACCAAAACTGGTGTAACCACTTTTTTTATTGATGATAAAATTGATACAGGTGCTATGATTTTGAGTTCAGAAATTGAAATTTCACCAAATGAAAATGCAGGTCAACTTCATGATAAATTAATGGATCTTGGTAGTAGAACTGTTATTGATACATTAACATTGATTGAAAAAGGAAATGTAACTACCGTTATTCAAAATGAAAATAAGGATATAAACACTGCCTATAAATTAAATAAAGAAAATTGTAAAATAGATTGGAGTCAAAACGGAAAAACAATTCATAATCTCATTAGAGGATTATCTCCTTACCCAACAGCTTGGTGTTTTTTTAAAGATAAAAATGATGAATGGAATGTCAAACTATATGAAGTCGAATATATTTCTGAAAAACATTCAGAAACAATTGGAAAATTAATTTGCACCAAAAAAGAAATGAAAGTTAGCGTTAAGGATGGTTTTATCAAAATTAATAACTTGCAATTTCCTGGAAAGAAGAAAATGACAGCATCTGAATTTTTAAACGGAATCTTATTTTCTGAAAAAGCGATAGTTTGTTAAGTCTTACCAACACTGATTTCGACTGAATTCCGACAAAAACAACTAACTTTATCAACAAAACGTTGGATTTATTAACAAAATAATTAAAAACACATTAAAACTCTTGCGTAGTAAGGAATTCCTGCTAAATTTGTTATCATTAACAAAATGTTTAACCAACAATTAATAACTATTATTATGAACAAATCAGAATTAATCGATGCTATCGCTGCTGACGCAGGAATTACAAAAGCTGCTGCAAAATTAGCTTTAGAATCATTTTTAGGAAACGTAGGTGGTACTTTGAAAAAAGGTGGAAGAGTATCTTTAGTAGGTTTCGGATCTTGGTCAGTATCTAA